>CAIYOV010000366.1 GCA_903927935.1 uncultured Bacteroidota bacterium
GATACGTTGCAATCGCTTTCGTTCTTCTGTTGATTGTATCTTCCTCGAGACATTCACAAAATTGTTAAATGGGGTAACCACAATAAAGCGTCCCGGAAGAGAAATTTCGCAACTGATACGCGGACCTTTTGAAGATATGGGCTCCTTCAATATCTGAACCAGCACATTAGGCTTCCCTTGTGTGACATCAACAATGTGACCCGTTTTATGAATTTCAGGTTCGACAGTAAATTTAGAAAAATCGAATGTAGCGCTGGATTTGTCATTGATAGCCATATCAGTGAATTTGATAAGGCTTTTGAAGTAAGGGCTTAAATCAGTATAGTGAAGGAAGGCATCTTTCTCATGACCAATATCTACGAATACAGCATTCAAACCAGGCATCACTTTACGTAACTTTCCGAGGTATAGGTCTCCCACATTGAAACTCCCACCGGAGTTATCAAAATGCAGCTCTACTAATTTCTTATCTTCTAATAAGGCAATTTCAACTCCTGAATCAGAAGATTGAATAATGAGTTCTTTGTTCACAAGCTCGCTTGTTTCTAGCAACCATAATCATGTATTCACAAAAATACACAAAGCATTTACTGGAAATGCTTTGTGCCAAAAAATTACAAGAAGAATTATTATTTCTTCTTATGACGGTTCTTTCTTAAGCGTTTTTTACGCTTGTGAGTTGCAATTTTGTGACGTTTACGTTTCTTTCCGCAAGGCATGATTAAAATGTTTTTGTTTAAAAATAATTATTTAAATGAGTTAATATAGGTATCCACTTCTTTAGTAAAATCCGGGTTGTTCACAATTTTCTTGCATTTCTCAAACAAGGAAATTGCTTTTTCCTTGTTACCCTTACCCTTGTAGGCTTCGGCTAAGAAATACATCGCTTCTGTATTCTCCGGACGTAATGAAAGAACTAGTTCTAATCGTCTGATTGCTTTGTCAAACTGCCCCGATTGTATCGCCAACTTTCCTAGAATGATATTTGCAGAAATGTTGTTGCTATCCTTCTGGGTCACTTCACGCAGTAAAGTAACTCCCTTCATGGTTTCGCCTGTACCCTCAGTATAGCAAGTTGCCAACGCTATCTTGGCCTCTGTATTTTCAGGATTGAGTTCTAACACTTTGTTGAAACAATCAATCGCTTCCAATGCCTGCCATTTTCTTATTTCTGGCTTTTCAGTTTTTTGCATCACCGCCAAAAATAAATTCCCGGCAAAGGTTACACTTTTTTCTGTATTTTCCAAAAAGGCTGCTTTTTTATAATAATTAGCGGCCATATTTAATTCCGCTGCCTTCTCCCAAAACTCAGCGATATCCCTGTAAGCTATAGCAGTATTGTCTTTTTCTGCTTTTTCAGTTAGACTTTTCGCTTTCTTTCTGGCACTTTCTTCAAGCTTGCTCTGAACCTCATTAGCATAGGAAGCGAAATCCATTGTTTCGATTTCAGCACTGGGATTCATCATACCACCTGAGCCGCCATCCTGATGTCGGTTAGCTGATTTTACTTTATTGTCGACTTTTCGTTGACCAAAAAAGTATAAGAATA
>CAIYOV010000367.1 GCA_903927935.1 uncultured Bacteroidota bacterium
ATCCACCTCCTATCGGGTTGCGCCAACGGGGTTTGCGAGCAAACCGGTGAAAATGAATACCTGCAAATTGAAAACGAAACTTACAGTTGCGAAAGCTTTTCAGAATACCGAAAGGCCAAGGAGATGTATGATGCTTACAAACAACGCTACATTGACTGAAAATGAAAGTGAATCAAAACGACCCGAACAAAATAAACCTCAAGCCCGAAGTGATGTTCGTGGACATGAACAGTTTTTTTGCTACCTGCGAACAGCAGGTCAATTATTGGCTGCGTAACCGCCCGGTGGGGGTTTGTGTTTATACCGGTCGTGGAGGTGCTGTAATTGCCCTTTCCAAAACCGCAAAAAAAATGGGTATCAAACCCGACCGTGCCGATGCCATTATGAAACATCATCCCAACTTCGTTACGCTCCCTACCAATCCCGATCTCTACCGGCAGTTCCATATCAAGATTATGAAAGTGCTGCAAAGCTTTTCCGAAGATGTGGTTCCAAAAAGCATTGATGAGGCAGTAGTCAACTTCGCGGGCTATCACCTGGTTTATAAAGACCTGGAGCAGGTGGCAAAAGACATCAAGAAGAAAATAAGCCAGGACGTTGGGGATTACCTCACCTGTTCCATCGGCATTGCACCAAACGCTTTTCTCGCAAAACTCGCAACTGACCTGCGCAAGCCGGATGGCTTGCTTACCATCAAACCGGACAACATTGATGAAATACTTGACCAAATTGCCTTGACGGACTTACCGGGCATCGCCAAGCGCATGGCGCTTAGGTTGGTAGATGGTGGAATTACTTCTCCCCTACAGCTAAGGCATACCCCGCCAGATGTAGTAAGAAAAGCATGTAAAAGTATCATTGGCGAATACTGGCATTACCGGTTAAATTTCAGAGAGGTTGATATTTTAAACGATGATTACAAAAGCATGCAGGCCATGCGTCAGGTTTCAAAAGAACAACGCTCATCACTTGATACGCTTCACGATATTTTTCGCGCGCTCTGTTTGCAGTTAGAAAAGCGCATGGTAAAGCACGGCATAAGGGCAAAGTTTGTAGGCTGTCATTTTTCTTATGAAGAAGGCTATACCTGGGGTGATAATTTCAGAACGAATATTGCTTTGCAGGACGGTATTCAGATTATGAAAGAGCTTCAACTCCGCATAAAGAAATTTGAAACAGAGAATGAATGTCCCTCTATCTTTAATAACAGTATTACGTCAATGGGAGTTTACATTGATGAGTTTCAGGATTCAAGCATTATTCAGTTATCTATTCTTGAAAATAATTTCCGGACAGATAATCTCCGCAAGACAGTTTATAATTTGAAAGATAAATTCGGTTATGAGAAAGTTTTGCGTGCTGCTGAAATACAGGATACACCGGTATTAAAAGACGTGATAGGTTTCGGCTCCGTTAAGGATTTGATGTAAATTAGTGAAGGCTATGAAAAAATGAAACTAAGGAGAGAATATTGTTTTCCCTCAGACAAATATTTTGACCGGCAAACTACTAAGCGAGCAAGTGAAATTAGTTAAAAAGTTTGTTTACATAATTAAGGCGGAATAAAACGTTCGACTTCTAATGGGGCAGAATTGATTTATCAGGGAAGTTTAGATTTGAGGCACAATAGTTTTTGGTGATATATCGTAAGCAGATACTAAAACGCAAATAACGGCAAATGTAGGTTACCTTTACTACATTAAATCTAAACCACAGACAAAATGAGGAACCTAATTTTATCCTTTAGCATAACGGCTTTTGTTTTTTTAGTTACCGGATGTGCGAAAGAAAAAAGTAGTAGTAATTGTGACAACAGCAGCGAAACAGTTACTGATTATGATGGGAACGTTTATTCTACAGTTAAAATTGGAAACCAAATATGGATGAAAGAAAATCTAAAAACTAAACACTTTCGAGATGGTTCTTCAATACCTGAAGTTGAAGATGGTATCGCATGGGCAAACATTTATAACAACAATACACATAGCCCAGCATGGTGCTATTATGAAGGCAATTCATCCAATGGTGATACTTATGGGAAACTTTATAATTGGTATGC
>CAIYOV010000368.1 GCA_903927935.1 uncultured Bacteroidota bacterium
ATTTACATTCATTACCCTTTCAATGGCGGCAAAGTCCAGCTCGTTTACTTTTACAAAGGGCTGAATGATTCCTGCACAGTTAATGATTCCATCAATACTGCCATGATGCGCTTCGACCTGCGCGGGCAGCGCCTCTACGGCTTCGCGGTTAGTAATATTTACTACATGGGTAGATAAAAACTCCTCTTTATTGCCGGCCAGTTTTACGGTTTCCTCTAAGGTAGCGGGGTTCAGGTCCACAGCCGCTACACGCGCGCCTTTGCCGAGCAGCGCCAGTACTATTTCACGGCCCATGCCGTTTCCTCCGCCTGTTACTACTATGGTTTTGTTTTGCGCTTTCATATCCTTAAAGGTTCATTAATGGTTAGTGGCCACAAAGCTACATACTTCGAAGGGCTGTAATAGTAATGGCGGTCAACCTATCGAATGAATAATATCATAAACCAAACCGTTGTTCGTGTTTGCAACATCCGGCTTTGCGCTGCCTGCTGCTGAAGCGCGCGGTAAATCATGTTCTGCAAAAGCGATACCTGCCCCGTAAATAGGAATTTGAATTTTATGTTAATTGTGCTATACTTTTGTAGTAAATCAACCCACACAGCTTATGGAAGAGAAGACCATTACCATCGGCAATATTGTTTTTACCCTGACTGAGTTTGCAATTATTAAAGAGCTTATGCGGGGCCTTGCGCGCAAAGAAATAGCGGCCGCTCTCAACAAAGCAACGGCTACCATTAATACCCACATACGGGCCATCTATTTAAAGGTGGGCATACGCAAGGTGAACGCGTTTATTGCCTGGGGTTTCGACAGAGGTTTCGACAAACACGGAAATTATAACCCTATAGATTAGGGCGGAAAGGAAAAGCCCAAACTGGTTGCTCCGGCACCGGTGCTTACACTACTCCCATTTGTCTTTTGCTTTGGCGGCTTCTTTGGTTTGCCACTGCATGTTCGAGGGGCAGTCGCAGCCGCCTTTTTTAAGCGGCTGAATATGGTCAACCACATAACCGGGGCGGCCTTTTGGGTAACCGGTTTGTTTCATAAAGTCGCGCTTGGCGCCTTCGCTTCGTTTAATGTGGCCGTGGCTGTCGCGCTGCAAGCCATATACGTAATTGGCGTTGTGGTGGTGGCTGCTGCTGCTATGGTGCGGAGCGGTATACGTGGCACTGCGGTTTTCTTTATAGCGCCTGTCGGGGGTGCCGTCTTTTTTGTAGTGCTGGGCAAGCAGTATATTAATGCTGCTTAAGAGCAGGAATAAAAGCAGGGTGAGTTTTTGTTTCATTCTTCTGTGGCTTGCTTTTGCACTTTGGTTTGCCTGAACAAACCGGCTGCTATTTGCCCGTAAGTGGTAGTTTACTTTTATTTTTCGCCAACAAAAATAAGGGCTTGTTTATTTATTCCGGGTTTATTATTTTAGCGCTGCACCACATGGGTGGTGGGTGTGTTTTAGTGAGAGTGCGGTAGGGGTACCGCACTCTCTTTTTTATTTTATACAAACTAGCCAACCATCATTACAGGGATTGGTCTGCTAAAATCGGCAGCACTCAATAAAACAAAATCCTCTAAACCCGCCCAACAAAAAATGACTAGTCAAAAATGATTAGTCATTAATGCCTAGTCATTCTTTGCAGCTGCCAAATTTTAAATATCGCCCACATTTGCTTCATCGTTCTTTGACATAGTAAAAGAGAATAATGCCAGCGCATGAACCACTGATGCCAACGCATGAGGTATTGATAACAGCGCACCAGGTACTGACGACAACGCATGAGGTTCTGATGCCAGCGCACCAAGTTCTGATGACATCGCACCAGGTACTGATGCCAACGCATGAGGTACTGATGACAGCGCACCAGGTACTGATGACAGCGCACCAGGTACTGATGACAACGCATGAGGTACTGATGGCAGCGCACCAGGTACTGATGACAACGCATGAGGTACTGATGACAAGGCACCAGATACTGATGCCATAGCATCCGTTAATAACTGCCTTTGTTAAATGGTTTACATTATCTCTGAATCATTAATTTAAATTTTAGGCAAACAAATTTAATAACCACTAAATCAAATTGTTATGGCAAAAGCAGCAAAAAGGCCTTTAGCGGTCTTTAATATTAAAAAGTATTTACAGATAGGCGCGTTTTTATTGAAGGTAATAGGCATAGTGCAGAACATTAAGAACAATGCCGGCATGTATGCCACCCCTAAACCCCCTATTTTAACCGTTGAAGGGCACCTGGATGAATTAAAAGATGCCGAAATAGCGGTGCAAACGCGTGCCCCCGGCTCGGCACAGGCCCGCGATGAAAAATACGATCAGGTGCTTGACGATGTGCATACCCTGCAAAACTATGTGCAGGACTTAGCCGATGAAGCGGTAGATACACAGGCAGCTATTACTGTTATTACTACTTCGGGTTTCGATTTAAAGGTAAACGGGGTTAGAGTAAAGCCGGTGCTGTCAGCTAAAAACACCGTATTGCCGGGAGTGGCAAAATTAATTGCCAAAGCAGCAGGCCAGCGCGCCATTTACAACTGGCAGCAAAGTGCCGATAACGGCACTACCTGGGTTGACCTGCCCGATACCTTAAAAGCCAACACCACGGTAAGCGGGCTTACCCCTGCCAGCCGTGTGCTGTTCAGAGTGCAGGCGGTTACTAAAGACGGCCCGCTGGGCTGGTGCCAGCCGGTAAGTTTAATTGTGCTGTAGCACATCAGTACATTGCACTTAAGCCTCTTTAAAATAAAAAACGTTCCGGCAACACCGGAACGTTTTTTATTTAACGTGACTTTAAAAATTACCTTTTACTTGGCTACAAGAGCAAACAGAGGTAAAGAGCCGGCACTTTCGTAAACCGCTTTTTTCGACTGTGTAACAAATCCGGTTTTGCTGCAGGTAAAGGTATAGCTATGTCCGGCAAGCGTTTTAACAGTGGTATAAAAACCTTTATCATCGGTCAGTGCACTTTCAAGAGCTTTGTCGTTTTCTAATACTACCACGGTTGCTCCGGCAACAGGTTTAGCGGTTGCATCTTCAAAAACCTGGGCAGGCATAGTAGGGTTGCCAACCGGTGCTTCAGTAGTATCAGCAGCGGTAGCTGACGAATCAGTAACAGTCAGCGAATCAGTTGAAACAACAGCAGTTTCGGTAGCAGGTTTATTGTTACATGCAAACATTAACAATAAAACAGGGACAATTAAAACGAGTAATTTTTTCATTTGATATGTGTTTGGTTTAGGCTAAAATAAATTTTTTGTATTATGTTTCCATAATATTTTAACAACCCCCAAAACCGTTTTGCATAATTCTGCTACCATATCTGAATTATTAGCACAGGCAAAAGCCGAAATGGCCACACAGCCGGCAACGGCAACCGACAACTGCCGCAGTGCCATTGCCTTAGCCGTTAGCACAGCCGATGTATCGGGCGAAGCCGATGCCAGACATCTGTTATCGCAATTGCTGTTTACCGGTGGCAAAAGCACCGAGGCCATCGAAGAAATGAAAAGCGCTATTGAACTGCGCCAAAAAACAAACGAGGCGGCCAAAAGTTCTATTTCGCTTAACAACTTAGGCATTTACTACACCCAAACGGGCGATTACCCCGCTGCACTGGAAAGCTGTTTCCATTCGCTGCGCATTAAAGAAGAACTGAACGATAAACGCGGAATAGGCAGTACCCTTATCAACATCGGCAGCATTTATAACCGCCTGGGCAACACTGTTCAGGAAATAAAAATGTATGAAAGGTCGATGAAAATAGCCGAGGAAATAAACGATGCTAAAATGCTGGCCCATAACCACCTCAATCTGGGCGTGCTGCACATGAACCTGCAGGAATACGACAAGGCCTTATCTTATCTCAACAACATTGATGAAGTATTATATGCTTTAGGCGATAAGCACAACTCCTTAAGTGCCCTCAATAACCAGGGAATGCTGTTCGTAAAACTGCACCGGCACGACCAAGCCCTTGAAAAATATAACCGGTGCCTGGAGCTCTCGAAAGAAACGGGGAATGTGCCCGGCACTATTAACTCACTGATAAATCTGGGCGAGTTAAAAATAAAGCTGAATGATTTCGAATCCGCCCGCAAGCATCTGGACGAAGCTGTTCAGTTAGCGAAAACGCATTCGCTAAAATCGAATTTAAAAGATGCGCTGCTGGTGATATCTGCCTATTACGAAAACCGGCAGGATTATAAACGCGCCTTAGAGGAATACCGCGAACATGTGGAACTGAAGTCCGAATTGCTGAACATGCAAAGTCTGAAACAACTGGGCGAACTGCAGCTCAAATACGATCTGGAAAAGAAAGAAGACGAAGCACAAATCAATTACCTGAAAAACGTAGAGCTGAAAGAAGCGCTGGATAAACTGCAGCACGAAAAAAACCGTTCGGAAAGTTTATTGCTGAACATTCTGCCCGAAGAAGTAGCCGAAGAATTAAAAGCTACCGGTACCGCTAAAGCAAAACTGTTTGAGCAGGTAACGGTTATGTTTATCGACATTAAAAATTTCACCATTATCAGCCAGCATCTTTCACCGGAGTTGCTGGTAGCCGAAATCGATTTTCTGTTCAGAGGCTTCGATGATATCATTAAGCGATTTGAGGTAGAAAAAATAAAAACTATTGGTGATGCATATATGTGTGCTGGCGGCCTGCCGGTACCCGATTTAAACAATGCCGAAAATGTAGCCAAAGCAGCTTTCGAAATTCTGAAATTTATGGAGCAGCTTAAACAGGAACGCTTAAGCCAAAACAAGTCTTTTTTTGAAATACGCATAGGCATTAACACCGGACCGGTAGTAGCCGGCATAGTAGGCTCTTCAAAATTTGCCTACGATATATGGGGCGATACCGTAAACACCGCGGCACGGATGGAGCAGACCGGTGAGGTAGGTAAAATAAATATATCGGGCGATACTTACCATTTGCTGAAAGACAAATTTACGAGTACTTACCGCGGCAAAATAAATGCTAAAAACAAAGGCGAGGTTGACATGTATTTTCTGAATCCCGAATAAATTATGACTCAAAAATCGTTCTTCCCGTTTCTCCTTTTAGTACTGCTGTATGTTACCACCGCAGCGCAGAACGCTAAACCGGTTCTTCAGCTCGAGGATGAAACCCAGCTGTCGAAAATACCCGTGGCTTATGCAGCCCCTTTATCAAGCAAACAAAACCACTGCATAGATACCATCGATCTTTCCGGTTTAATGCCACCGGTTGGCGATCAGGGTGTCCAGTATTCTTGTGCGGCATGGGCGTTGGGGTATGCCTGCCGCAGTTATTACAATACCAATGGCCAGCCCGGTTATTTTTCGGCCGTAACTCCTGAGTCTGCTCCTGATATCGTATCGCCTACCTTTATTTATAATTCATTAAACCACAAAAGGTGGGACGCCGTAATTAAAATAAGTGCGGCCATGGAACTGATGAAGATTACCGGTTCCTGCTCGTATCAAAGTATGCCTTATTCTGTAGGGTGTAACGTACCTCCTACCAAAAAGCAGGCGCAGGAAGCGCAAAACTTTAAAATTGAAACATTCGGAAGGCTCGACACGCTTTCTATAATTAATGGAATCGTAGGTCAGCTCAAAAACAAACAGCCGGTAGTAATAGGCTCCATATATGGAAGAAGCTATTTTGAGAATGGTAAGCTTAGCCCTGACACGGGCAGGTATATGTGGCGAACTTTAGATACGGTTAAAAACGGCCATGCCGTAGTGATTGTGGGCTTTGATGAACGCATACAAGCCTTTAAAATCATGAATTCGATGGGTGATAAATGGGGAAATAAAGGTTACGGCTGGATAAGTTATGACATTGCCCCAAAGGTGATTAACTCAGCCTACGTAATAAAGCCTTACAAAAAACAAAAAGCACTACCGGTAAAAAAAGAAACCATTAAACCGGTAGCGAAAGAAACAAAGCCCGAAAAAGTGTTTCCGAAAGAAAAGTCAGAGATGCCAAAAGCGGAAAGGGTACCGGTAAACCAAAGCGCGGATAATAATGCCGCTCTCCAAATAACAGCAGCGGAAAAAACGAGTTCACCGGAGAGCGAACCGAAGCTTTCTTTATGGCAGAAATTTAAAGCGTGGCGTGCAGCCCGGCAAGAAGTAAAGGAAGCACAACAGGCCGAAAAAAATGCAGACCCGACAGTAACTCCCGAAGCGGAAAGAACTAACCGCTTTAGTGTGAAGTTAGAAAAAGCGGTTCAGTCAGACAGCACCCGGTTTGACCTTAATTTAAAATTGGATGTTTCGGATTGCGCCTGTGATAGCTTTCAGATAGCCGTTCAGTTTTTTTGGGGCGATATATCCAACAGAACTAAAAAAGCAGGACCGGTATTAAGCTACAACCCCGATTACTCATTGGCGAACAACCAGGCAGCTATAATTTTAGACAAAAGAGAGTTCTCAGGCAAAGCCAGCGATTCAATACGAATAAGCATCCCCTTAGATCAGATGGCTATTCCAAAAGGGATAAGAACTAAAGACAAATACATAAAAGCAATTAACCGGTTAATAGCCGAAGCAGTCTGGTACAATGATGATTTCGCTATTAAATCATGCGCAATTTTACCGGTTGACGTATATTATTAAATACCGGACAGGTAAATATCTGATACACTTTATTTTTTCTTCAGCTCCTCAATTTGCTTTTCCAGTTTTTCAATCATCATCTGCTGCTCCTGCACCGCCTTTACCAAGGGCACTACAAACTCGGCATAACGCAGGCCGTAATAGTCGTTTACGTTCTTAGGTGCATCTACCCCGCTGAAATCGAAACCCAGTTTCCTGGCAGCTGTTTCTACTTCCTGTGCAATAAAGCCGGTGGTAACCGGGCTCATGTTCTCGCCCGGTGTGCTCGGCTTAACTCCTGTAAATGCATTTACCTTGCTCCGGTTTACCTGATAAGTAACAGGGCGCAGTTGAGTAATAAAACTTAAGCCGGGTACATTACCGTTTACGTTTTCTTTAAAACGCGCATCGCTCAGCGTTGTCCAGCCCACCTGTCCACCAATAGA
Source organism: uncultured Bacteroidota bacterium (assembly GCA_903927935.1). Lineage (GTDB taxonomy): Bacteria > Bacteroidota > Bacteroidia > Chitinophagales > LD1 > Bog-950. The sequence goes on from CAIYOV010000368.1 coordinate 7,042, forward strand.
ATTTACAAATATATTACCGATACGCACCTGGTCGGTG
>CAIYOV010000369.1 GCA_903927935.1 uncultured Bacteroidota bacterium
ACACGGTAAGGATGATATTTATTTCTGCTCTAACCGCAAGCCCGATGTTTACGTTAGACGTGTAGATAACTGGACGAACGGAACTTTTCTTGAACTTTATAAAGCAGATGTAAAGGATAGTATGGGAACTGTCAATGATGCAAAGTTGATAGAAAATTCATCGGTGAATAAAAAATTCCATGAAGCGGCACCATGTTATAATGCAAAATTGAATGCGTTGTATTTCGACCGGAGTAATTATAATGGTAAACGTGCATTTACCGCAGGTGATAAAACCGTTAAGCTCAAAATTTACAGCGTGGGATGGTCACCGGATGCAAATCAATGGAATACAGATTTAAAGGAAGCCGTTCCGTTTAATAACAAGGAATATTCTGTGTGCCATCCTTCACTAAACAGAAACGGAGACACTCTCTACTTCACCAGCGATATGCCCGGAGGCTATGGCCGTTCAGATATTTATATGAGCACCCGCACACAAAATAGCGAATGGGGAACACCGCGCAATCTCGGTCCCGGTATCAATTCATCGGGGGATGATATGTTCCCATTTATTTCTGAAGAAGGAACTCTTTATTTTGCTTCCACCGGTCATGTTGGTTTAGGATGTTTAGATGTTTATTCTTCTAAGTTTATTTCAGGCAATTGGTCAGCACCTAAAAACCTAGGAGCACCCATTAATACAAATGCAGATGATTTCGGTTATATCATCAAGAGCGATAACAAGCACGGCTATTTCTGCTCAAACAGAGCAGGTGGAGCCGGTGATGATGACATTTATAGTTTTACGCGCAAAGCCGTTGTGTTGAAAGGTGCTGCCTCTAATTGTTATACCGGTGAACCAATTGAAGGCGCAGTTGTAGTTGCTAAACCGGTTGCAGACCCTGCTCAGATGCTCACCGGTAAGGAAGGTGACTTTACCTTTAGTGTAGAGCCGAATAATGAGTACACATTTTCTGCTACTAAGGAAAATTTTTATCCTGCCAAAGTCAATTTACGTGTAACTGAAACACCGGGGACGGTTCGTATGGCTATGTGTCCGATGGGTGATATTAAACTCGAAGTAACTGTAATTGATAAAAAAACACGTCAGCCTTTGGATAGTTCTAAAGTGAAGATTACTAATCTTCATCTTTCAAAAAGCGAAACATTATGGACCGATAAAAACGGCAAATGCGTAGTAATAGTTGATACTGCTACCAAATACAAAATTGAAGTAGGCAAAGAAACTGGTTTGCTTAATGAAAAATATCTGAACGTAAGCACCGAAGTTTCTACCAATGGAGTTTATCCTCCAGCTCGGATTCTGAAATTGATAGAACTGGAAAAGGTAAAAATTGGGGTTGCAATAAAACTCGAAAACATTTATTACGATTTAGACAAATGGTTCATACGTCCTGACGCTGCAATTGAACTTGACCGGTTAGTAAAAATTTTGAAAGACAATCCAACTATCGAGATTGAATTAAGTTCTCATACCGACTGCCGTGCTTCGGCAAAATACAATATGAACCTGTCGCAGAAACGTGCAAAAGCAGCAGTTGATTATATTGAATCGCAGGGAATTAATATGAAACGAATGTCGCCTGCAGGTTACGGTGAATCTAAACTGGTGAACAAATGCAAATGCGAAGGAACGAGCATAGTTCCATGCACCGAAGCTCAACATCAGGAAAACAGAAGAACCGAGTTTAAGGTGAAGAAGTTCTGAGCAGGGGCTGTTATCTATTTTGTTAATGAAAGGGGTTTCAGTGAAGATACTGAAACCCCTTTGAGATTGAGCCCAATAAGGTAGGCATTCGGAAAATTCGAGAGAGCCAGCAATATGTTACACTGTTGTAAACAAAAACCGCTTCTCATAGGAGAAGCGGTTGTGAAAAGTAGCGAGGGGGGAGCTCGAATCCCCGACCTCAGCATTATGAGTGCTGCGCTCTAACCAGCTGAGCTACCTCGCCATTTTATGAATGGGGCGCAAATATATTTGATTGTTCGAAAAATTATAATGCACCAAGAACAAACATCAATAAAACTTTGGCTGAATTAATAAGCTTATTTGATTCATTATATAAGTATATGCAACGATTCAATAAGCATTATTTCAGTTTCTCCAGCGCTGCTTTTAGTGCATCGAAGTTTACCTGGTCGCCTGGGGTTGGGGTTGTTTCAGTATATTGAATAACACCATCTTTATCTACCACTACTACCCCACGTTTTGCTACACCCTTCATTCCTGCTGCAAAATTTACCTGATACATGTCGTATTCGTGTATGGTCTTTTTGTTAAAGTCGGAAAGTAAATCGAAAGTGATTCCGTTTTTTTCTTTAAAAGCTCCAAGAGAAAAAGGAGCATCTACCGATATGCCTACTACGGCAGCATTCATATTGTTATAAAAAGAAAGTTCATCGCGGCTGCTGCACATTTGTGCGGTGCATACCCCAGTAAACGCAGCGGGGAAAAATTGAATAATTAGATTCTTACCTGCAAAGTCGCTTAACGAAACTTCTTTCTTGTCGGTATTGAAAAGTTTAAAATCGGGGGCTTTGGTGCCAACTGCTAATGCCATAATAAATTTGGTTTTAAGTTTTGTAAATTTTAGGCAGCAATATTAAGTGAAGAAAGTTTATGCCACCGAAATTATTTCAACAACCCAAGCAACCTTTTTAAAACAGAAGCGGTCTTAATTGTAAGTTTAGTTTTTTAAGGGTTAAACTAAGAGGCCTCTCGCTGTGCGGGAGGTTTTTTAGTTTTTATGCATGTTTACCCCAAACTACCCAAATGAAATTAACTCAAACAACCATCGCGCTGTTTATTTTTGCTTTTCTATTTGCCGGATGCAAAAAAACTGATACCACTCCCAGGCTTATTTTTAAATTCAAATTCGATCCTACTCAAACACGATACAATAGCTTTGGGCAAATTCAGGATACGCTTCCAACAGGTCATGCAGGACAAAGCCCTGTTTTTAATGCTATGAGCGCCCATTATATTGAATTAGCAAAGGGCCCTTTAGATACTCTAGGCGGTGACGGGGTATTGTATATAGCTCCTGAAACAACTGCAGGTGGAAGCAAAGCCATTGATTTTGCTCAATCGACTTTTGCCAAAGACGGTGAAGTGTTTTATTCAATGCCCTTGAAAGATGTGTCAGCAGGTGACTATCAATATTTGCGCGTTTCGCTGGCATATCAAAACTATGATGTGAATTTGTATGTAGATACCACTATCAGCGGTTTTCATATTACAAACGAGTCTCCCTGCACGGTGGCAAGTTTCATTGGGTATAAAACGTATGTAAGCAACAATTACAAAGTAAAAAATCAAACCATCACAGCCCCCGGCAACCATTTACAGGGCTATTGGGGTTTCGAATACTCAACCAGTTTTTCCGGTTACCCTTACAATCTGTTAACTTCCGGTCAGGCACCTGCCGGGGCAACTACGGTGGTTAATCCTTTGTTCGCTACCTCGCCAATTCCCGCAGGCTCATGTTTGGTAACGGGTGGTTTTAACGGAGGTAATCTTCATATAACCGGAAATGAAACCAAAGATATTGTGGTGACCGTTTCGCTTTCTACCAAAAAGAGTTTTGAATGGGTAGAAGTAGTGAACGATGGAAAATGGGAACCTACCAAAGGAGAATACATAGTTGATATGGGTATAAGAGGTATGATTCCTTCGGCACAGTATTAAACAAAAAAGCCTCCGCATTTTTGCGAAGGCTTTTGATTTCTCTTTTAATCGAGATTATTTGCTGATTGTGAATTTGCTTCTGGCAATCACCGCATTCTTTTCGTCTGTAATTTGAATTCCGTAAACACCGCTGGCAAGGCTCTCCACATTTATTGCGTTGTTGTTCTTAGTCATTACCGAAGTAAGAACCAGATTGCCCAACATATCAAAAACATGAAGCGTTGCTTTGCCGCTGTTTTCAAACTGAATGTTTAAATCGTTCGAAGCCGGCACCGGATAAATAACTACCGGAACTTCGTTCGCTTCGCTTATTCCGGCAACATTCAATACCAGCATATACACTTTGGCGGTAGAAGATCCAACTCCATCACTTAATGTATAGGTAAAACTATCCTTACCAGTAAAGTTAGTAGTAGGAGTATAAGTGATAATATTTGAGGCTACCGAGGTAGTTCCGTGTAATGGCTGTGTAGCAACAGTTACTGTCAGGCCTGAAACCGGATCATTACAATCATCATCGTTCAATTTTACTACCACTGCTTTAGCTACGTTTTTATTAGTAGTGTCAAAATCTGCACGGGCAATAGGAGGGTAGTTAAAGTTTGCCGCCAGGGTATCGTAGCCCAAATCATCTATACGCAAAACGCTGCCCGGAACTAAACTGGTATTACCGGTTAATATACTTCCGAAATTTGGAATACTTGCAGCCAGTAATATAACTAATGTATCAGGAGCATCGCAGTCAACATATTGGAATGGTGCTGAAAAAGCGGCATAGCCTGAAGTATGAGTTTCGCTGGAGAATTGTGCTGTAGCAATCAGTTTGTTCCCCTTGCGTAAAATAGCCCAAACCATACATGAATCCATATGACCTAGGGTGTCTTTAACTACAGGGGTATAATCGTAGAAACCTTTTATTGTTGCAAGACGTTTAGACCATGGTTGACCTGAGCCCGGTACAGCCATAGGAGAGATAATTCCACCCGCCAATAAATTACCTCCAAGATTCAATGGAAATGTACCGTTCAAAGCTAAACCGGGAACAGTGAGTCTGCGAGGTCCAAGAGGAGTTCCTACAGTTTTTAATGTATCGGTAGTAAGTTGAATTGCCGATGTTCCGGTATGGCTTGAAGATGTTTGCGTAACAAAGAAGAAATGGCCCAAGGTATCGGCACCTGTAAGTGCGTTCGTTGTGGTCCAGTTTACAGGGTCAGAATAAGGAAAAGTGTCAGCCGGGAAAAATCCGCCAAAGCCATCGAAATTGGCAGTGTTATTGCTCCAGTTTTCGAAGCCGGGATTTAGAATTTGGGCATTCACTTTCGAGAAACTGAATGACGCAAAAAGAAAAGAAATAAGTAAAATCTTTTTCATGTTAG
>CAIYOV010000370.1 GCA_903927935.1 uncultured Bacteroidota bacterium
CAAAAATATTTAAGCCGTTAGATCCGGCCGAGTTTCTTGTTAAACGGGATGGATTAACTAAATCAATAACCGCCTTTGATGATTTGAAATAATCAGAAATCCAAATTTTCGACCTTGCGTAAAGTTCAGATTTAGTCACCGAATCTATTTTGTAGATGGTATCAACAAATACATTTTCTGCATCTTTTGTTGGAATAGAATTGAATTGCCCAAAAACATTATTAATAGTTAACGAAAATGCCATTAAAAAGAAAAATTTCCCCATGCTAATTATTTTATAACCTCGGATAACTTCCCGGGTCAACCTCGCTCATCATTCCGTAAATAACTTCAAATACTTCCTCTGCGTTTGGTTTGCTGAAGTAATCGCCATCGGTGCCGTATGCAGCGCGGTGGGCTTTGGCGGTAATGGTGCGGGGTTCGCTATCTAACCAGCGGAATGCCTGCTGCTCTTCAAAAATTTTCTGGAACATATAGGCCGATGCACCACCAGGCACATCTTCATCTAAGAAAACAACTCTGTTAGTTTTCTTCACTGATTCAATAATGTGGTGATGAATATCAAAAGGCAGTAGGGTTTGCACGTCAATCAACTCTACCGAAATTCCTGCTTCTTCTAATTGTGCGATGGCTTCTTCGGCAATGCGCACACAACTTCCGTAAGTAACAAGCGTAACATCATCGCCCTGTTTCAAAACTTCGGGGATACCGAGCGGCACGGTGAAGTCTGAAATATTATCGGGAAGTTTTTCTTTCAACCGGTAACCGTTCAGGCATTCAATTACCAGAGCCGGTTCATCGCTTTGCAGCAGGGTGTTATACATGCCCGCTGCCTGCACCATGTTGCGCGGCACGCACACATACATTCCGCGAAGCGAATTTATAATCATGCCCATAGGAGAACCGGTGTGCCAGATGCCTTCGAGCCGGTGACCGCGCGTGCGCACAATCAGTGGAGCTTTTTGAATGCCCTTGGTGCGGTACTGCAGACAACTTAAATCATCCACCAGTGGTTGCAAACCGTAATAGAGATAATCGAGATACTGAATTTCGGCAATGGGGCGAAAGCCGCGCAACGCAAGCCCGATGCCCTGACCCATAATAGTTGCCTCGCGGATACCGGTGTCGAAAATGCGGTTCTCACCGTATTTGTCCTGTATGCCGTTGAAGCCCTGATTGACATCGCCAATCTTGCCCACATCTTCACCAAAAGCCACCACGTTCGGATATTTGGTAAACATGGCATCGAAAGCATGATTGAGAATTTCGAAGCCGTTGATGATTTTTGAATCGTCAGAATACTCGGCAGGAACCACTTCTACTTTCAAAGCGTTCAAATCTGTTTCGCTATGCAAATGTGAACTATAGGTGTTCTGATATTTTTCCTGAAATGTTTTGAGCCAGTCTTTCAGTTCATTGATCGATGAAAAATTTTCGCCTTTAAACTGACGAAGGATTTTCTTGCCTGTTTTAAGAATGTCTTTACGAACCGGGTCGATAGCAGATTGAATACTGCTTACTGCCGTTGCCGCTAAATCCTGTTGTCCTGATTCTTCACCTACTGCATTTAATAAATCAATCAACGCAGTAATCTCTTCTTTCAACGGCTGACTGAATTTTTTCCAGGCGGCTGTTTTACTTTCTACCGCATGTTGGCGCGCCTGGCTTTGAATTTCGGTGAGTTCTTCGGCAGTGGCAATTTTGCTTTCCACCATCCACTCGCTCATTTTCTTGATGCAGTCGAAATCTTTTTCCCACTGCATACGCTCGGGCGTTTTGTAGCGTTCATGCGAACCCGAAGTAGAGTGCCCCTGAGGCTGAGTTACTTCGATAATGTGAAATAAAGCAGGGATATGCGTTTTGCGAATCTTCTCGATGCCGCGCTTGTAAGTTTCTACCAGTTTAGGATAGTTCCATCCTTCGCAAACATAAATATCAAAGCCGCGACCCTGTTCATCTACCTGAAAGCCTTTGGTGATTTCACTGATACTTTCTTTAGTGGTCTGATATTTTTTAGGAACCGAAATTCCGTAGCCGTCATCCCACACAGAAATAGCAAGCGGAACGCGCTGCACTCCTGCTGCGTTCAGCGTTTCCCAAAACAAACCTTCGCTGGTACTGGCATCGCCAATAGAAACAAACGAAACTTCGTTGCCATGGTTACTGAAAATTGTGTAGTCTTCCAACTCATCGTTAGCTCGATAAAGTTTAGAGGCCAACGCCAAGCCAAGGGAGCGAGGCATTTGTGCCGCAGTAGGTGAACCATCGGCCGATGAATTATAGCGGGAGGTCTGGTCAAGCCACTTTCCGTTTTCATCTTGTGTAGCAGTGGCGTAATGGCCATTCATTTGCCTGCCTCCGCTCATAGGTTCTTCTTTCTGATCGGGGTTGGCGTAGAGTTGCGCAAAGAATTGTTCAACGGTCAATTCGCCTAACGCCATCATCCAGGTCTGGTCGCGGTAGTAGCCGCTGCGCCAGTCGCCCAACTCAAATGCTTTTGCCAAAGCAATCTGAGCCAGTTCTTTTCCGTCACCGAAAATGCCGAACTTGGCTTTACCGGTAAGCACCTCTTTGCGACCAAGCAAACTTGTTTCGCGCGAAATTACCGCCACGCGAAAATCGCTCAGCACTTCGTTTTTAAAATCTTCGAAAGTTAGTTTGGTGTTTCTGCTTGCAGTTTTAGTTTCTGACATAACAGGTGCGAATATAAGGCAGAAGTGAAAAGTGGGAAGAAGAATCGGCTCTTACTTAAGAGCGGCAATGAATTCCTGCGGATTATCGGGGGTGAAAACAAATTTACGTTTATCGGTTTGAACCATTACATAGTTTTTTCGCTGTGTACAAAACCATGTCATCCATTTAAACTTTGTGTTGTAGAATAAGCCGAAGTATCCGAAAAAACCGCCTGAGCCGAAAGCACGGATGGTGGCTTTCATTTCTTCACTTGTTATTTCAAAAACATCAATGATGGACGATTTAGGAATACTGCGGGAGAATAAAATACTTTTTACGGCAACACCATTCTCATCTATAAAATAACCGGTTGGGTAAAGAAGAAACGACCCCGCTATGATAACTAACCCAAAACCTATGCTGATTTGCCCGTATAAATTCATTGCTGGCGTAAACCATAATGTCCATATCAAAAAACCTGCAATAAACAGAATAACCAAGGCGCTGACGATTACCGTCAACCTGTCTAGAGATGCCTTAAATTTCATTGGAGGGCTGTTGATTTACTTTCTTTTTAGTTCTCCACCAGAAATAGCCAACCGTGCCGATAAGAAGATAAGGTGTGAAGAAAAGATACATCACCCCTTTGTTGATTCCATCTGAGTTAGCAGAACCGGCATCGCGCGAACTTTCGGCCACCGCCTGACACATCGAGCATTGCGCATGAGCCGAAAAAAGCGAAAGCAGAATGATGACTGCGATTAGAATAAAAGGAATGTATTTTATAAAACGATTCATGATTCAAAAATAATGAAGCTTACGAATAGTAGGGTAAAATCATTAAGTAAACAATTACTCCTGTAACCGACACATAGAGCCACAACGGGAAAGTATAACGCGCAATTTTTTTGTGCCGGGCATACTCACCGGTCAAACTTCTGTATGCCGTATAAAGAATAAACGGAAGAATAACTGCTGCAAGAATAATATGAGAAGCAAGAAGGATAAGATAAACCGTACGGATAGTTCCTACACCACCGAATTTTGTTTCACCTGCAAACAAATGATGCACGATGTATGAAACCAGAAACAATGACGAAAGAATAATAGCAGTGAGCATTACTTTTTTATGCTCTTCGTATTTTTTATTTCGCACCAACGCATAAGCAAGCACTAACAAAATTGAAACCATTGAATTAATCGCGGCATTTACTGCTGCAAAAATATGCGGATTAAAAGGCAACTGAATTCCTATATGAATTTTAGGCAGCGCAGCCACAACCCCAAACACAACAACAGATACAATACCGATTAGCCACTTAACGGTAGTATCATTTTTAGCTATAACAGGCTCCGGCATTCTCATCTTTCAAATAGTCTTTTAGATGTTTCTTTTTGTTTGGAAAAACTGAAACTGTTTTCGCTTTCACGTAAGAGTAAAACAATATCTCCCATCAGTTTGTTTACTGTCAGGCTATCTACTCCACTGTAATAGTTGCGGATGTTTCCCTGCTGGTCAACCAGCACTAATTTTTCGCTGTGTATAAAAGCTTCGGGACCTCCGTCTTCATCATCTTTTGCAGTAATAAAGAATCCTTCTTTCGCCAGTTTGAAAATAGTCTCCTTGTTATTGCGCAGAAAATACCATTTGCCGGGGATGGCATTGTGGTCATCGGCATATCTTCTTAAAACATTGATCGTATCTTTTACGGGGTCAACGGTGAACGAAACAATTTTGAAATTATCATCGCGGATAAAACCCTGCTGCACGCGCTCTAAACTGTTGCTCATTTTAGGGCAAATGCCGGGGCATGAGGCAAAAAAGAAATCAGCTACATAAATATTTCCGCGCAATGAATCAAGGTCGAGCGAGTCGCCACTTTGTGTTTCAAACTTTGCCCCCGGAATAACGTGATAAACCGAGTCCATAATTTTTTCACCTTTCAGATTAGTTGCTTCGGCTACTCCCTCAGCAAACATTTTTCGCGGTGCATGCGGACGGTTCTCGCGCATGTTGTAATTCATCTTGCCCGAAAACCATTGCGAAATGTAATGAGGGAACGACATTTTTAATTTAGGATTGAACAACTGCGGTATATACCAACTGGAGAACACCACACCGAAAAGCGGCACTAGCGTTACTAAAAGGATAGCAATTATTCTGGGGAACCTTCTTTCTTTTTTCATTTGAGGGTGCAAGTATAAAACAGAAAAAGCAGAACCTTGGTTCTGCTTTCTACAATAAGTTGTAAAAGAAATTTAGTAATAAGTTCTTGCTACGCGAAAGCCCACGCTGTTTTGCCTAAAACCCGGAGCAGCATTCTGCCGGGTGTAAACATTTGCATAGGTGCCGTCATTATACCAGGCACCTCCGCGCATTACCCGATAACTTCCGCTTTCCGCACCGGTGGGATCAGTTTTAGGAGAAGTTTTGTAGTAATTGCTATCATACCAATCCCAAACCCATTCCCACAAGTTACCGGTCATGTCAAATATGCCGAGTTCATTCGGTTTCTTTTGTGCCACTGCATGAGGACCTTCGTTGCTGTTGCCTTTAAACCAGGCCACATCGTTAATGGCATCTGAACCGCAGAAGAAAGTTCCCTTGCTTTTGTTTCCTCCCCGTGCAGCAAACTCCCATTCTGCTTCTGTAGGCAGCCGGTAACCTTTCGCAGTATCTAAATACTTCACTTCAGAACCGTTAATCAAATAGCACTTCGATAATTTTTCCTTTTCACTTAGCCAGTTGCAGTAGGCAACAGCATCCAACCAACTTGTCATGATTGCCGCCTGTTTACCTCTTCCCCATTGGTAGCCGGGAGTAGTATCACGCTTTGTTTCTTTTGAAAATTTGTCCAGTTCGTCAAAAGTTGTTTCTGTTTTTGCCAGATAGAAATTTTTGACTGTTACGTCATGTACCGGAGCCTCGTGTGCTTCAACGGGTCTGTCGTTTCCCATCTTAAAAGTTCCGCCTTCAACTAAAACAAACTTAGAAGTATCAATTGGTGCACGTTTAAGTGCAAGCGGTTTGCTTTTTTGAGCAACCGAAAGATTAAACACAAAGCATACTGTAAAGATGAATAGAAAACACTTCTTCATAGATCTGATTTTGGGCAAGTATAGCTGTTTATTGAGGCTATAACAATAACCGAATTCTTAATAAAGTAAAAAAGGAATTACTTAATCAGTCCTAAACCTTCTAGTGCCGATTTATCTCTTGGTGAAAGCAATAGCACCTTTTCAAAAAGCAGTTTTGCCTCTTTGGTTTTTCCCAATTGAAAGTTTGCCCATGCATAAAGCAGCAAACCATCATAGTCGAATGGATAAACGTTCACCACTTTCTCTAAATATTTGAAAGAATTCGCATAGTCCTTTCTTCCATAATAAATAGAACCAATGCGATAGTTTGCTTTTGTATTCTGCGGGTCAATCTTCACTATTTCAAAATACTGATTCAATACTTTATCCCAGTTGCCTAAAGCAGCAGCAGGCAGTACATATCCAAATCTGGCTTCAATACTGTAAGGCATTAAGGAAATCGCCTTTTCATAGTAAGTAGTTGACTCGGTGAAAAGTCCCGCTTCGTAATTCAGATAAGCAATGCGGAGATTTATTTCGTAGCTCTTTTCGTCATATACTTCTTTCACCGCTTTGATAGCATCGGAATATTTACCCGCTGTTTCTGATTTATAGCTGTTAGAAAAAACTGTTTCGAGGTTGGTTTGTGCAAACAGTCCGTTTGCAATAAAATAAATCGCAACAGCGATGATTGATTTTTTTGTGTTGTATTTCATTTTTTAAAATTTAAGTTTTGTTCCAATGGTAATTCCGTGAGCGATGTAATTGATATTTGTTTCGCGTGTTGTTTTTAATTCTAATTGATAAGCCGCATAAATACTAAAACGGTGTTTAATGATAAACTCCGGGCTGACAGTAATATTGTGTCTCAGCAAATCATAACCGTTTTGAACTAAGTAGCCGTTATATAAATGAAAATTATAAACGTTTGCATACGTATAGACGACACTCATGGCAAAAAACTGTGGAGCGTTAAACCGGAGGCTTCCCTGCACAAGCGGATGAATGGTTTTATATAAATCATTCGTGTGCAATATTCCTGAAGCACTAAAAGATAATTTCTGATTCGCCAGCGGATATACTGTAATACCTAAGCTGTGTTGCAGTTGATAGGTAGTATCAAGGTTTGAAAATGAATTTGTCAAATCAAGTTTCGCATATGGAAAAACTTTCGACACGTTCAACGAGCCGATAAATGAAACAAAATTCTGTTTTCTGATTTGCGGTCGCGGTGGTCTTTGTGGCGGAGGCGGAGGCGGA
>CAIYOV010000371.1 GCA_903927935.1 uncultured Bacteroidota bacterium
AAAACCACCGGCAAGTATAATGGCAGGATAACTCTTCATCTCTTATGTAAAGAGTTGCTCTTCTACCAACTGACAAATAACATGTCCCACAAGAATATGGCTTTCCTGAATACGAGGAGTGTCCTTGCTCGGCACATTAAAAAGATAGTCGCAACTATCTTTCATTTTCCCTCCGGTTTCACCGGTAAAAGAAATAACAAACATGCCGCGTTGTTTTGCTTCAATCTGCGCCAGCAAAACATTTTTCGAATTACCCGAAGTCGAAAGACCAATAAGAACATCGCCTTTCCTTCCATGAGCTTTAATAGCACGCTCATAAATCTGGTCGTAACTATAATCGTTCGCCACAGCAGTAAGAAAAGAAGTATTTACATGCAGTGCCTCGGCTGGAAGTGGCTCCCTATCGCTGTAAAATCTACCGGTGAACTCTGCCGCAAGATGTTGCGCATCAGCAGCACTGCCGCCGTTGCCACACAAGTATAACCGGTGCCCGTTCTCAAAAGCATTGGCAATTAGTTTTGAAACTTCGTCTATTCGTTTTATAAAAAACTCATCTGCCAGAATTTTATTCTTGACTTCTATGGAAGAAGAGATAATGGATTTGATTTTGCTCATTGGCACAAACATCCGAAAACTTATAGACTTTTCAGAAGTTATTTAAATGGTCCAGGTAGTAAGTCCGTGTTCGGTAAAATTATAGCGCATTACTCTTCCACCCAATTTATTCAAGGTTTCAATCACTTTAAACTTCGAGTTATAAGGTGCGTAGAAAATCATAAAGCCACCTCCGCCTGCACCCGAAATTTTTCCACCTGTAGCTCCAGCCTTCAAAGCTGCATTGTAAATGCCTTCTAACTGAGGGTTACTGATTCCTTCCGCCATTGCCTTTTTGTGATCCCAGCCATAGTGAAGAATTTTTCCGATACCATCTATATCGCCTTTAAGCAAAGCTTCTTTCATTCGCACGCTTTGTTCTTTCAAACTGTGCATAGCATCAATTGACTTGGCGTTCTTATTTTTCACATTTTCCGATTGCTTGGCAATGATAGAAGACGACAAACGAGAAGTTTCAGTAAAAAAGAGAATGAGATTATTTTCCAACTCGTGCAGCCATATATCTTTTACGCGAAGTGGATTTACTATAACTTTACCATTGGCGTAAAACTCCATATAGTTGACACCTCCAAAAGTGGCAGCGTATTGATCCTGACGACCACCATGCATGAGCAAATCTTCACGCTCAATGCGATAAGCGAGTTGGGCAATGTCATATTCTCCCAATGGAAGTTTCAGCCATTCGACAAAGACACCGAGAATAGCCACCACAAGAGTTGAAGAAGAGCCAAGACCTGAACCTGGAGGCGCATCTACATAAGTTGTAAGTTCAAAAGCCAATGGCTTTTTCACAAAATCCTTAATTACTCGGTTGTAAACTCCTTTTGCTAAATCAAGTTTACCATTAATGTCTAATTTCTTTTTTGCATCAACAATTACTTCTTCATTTCTATCAATAGCTTTAATACGAATCTTCTTTCCCGCCAAAGGTTTGATCGTAGCATAAGCATACATGCCAATGGTGATATTAAGAATAGCACCACCATACAAATCAGCATAAGGGGAAACATCGGTGCCACCACCAGCAAGTCCGAGACGAAGAGGAGCTTTACTTCTATAAATCATGTTGCTAATTACGGATTACAATTACAAATTACAAACGAACCTGTGCAGCCACGTCAAATATTTTATTAAGCATTGCAGTCCAAGCGTATTTTTTCTTTTCCACTCTGATATTGTCACGCATCACAAACTCACGGTGATTCGAATAAAAATCAATGAGTGCATCAGCAATCGCTTGCGGATTTGGTTGCACTACATAACCCACTTTACCATTCGGAACAATTTCGGGCAAGCCACCAACATTCGTTACGAGCATCGGTCTATCAAAGTGATAGCAGATTTGAGTAACCCCGCTTTGAGTAGCGTGTTTATAAGGCTGAACAACCATATCGGCCGCACAAAAATAATTGCGTACTTCGTTGTCAGGAATAA
>CAIYOV010000372.1 GCA_903927935.1 uncultured Bacteroidota bacterium
AACAATAATTTATTTCACCTATAATAAATGAGTTAGTTAAAATTGAAATTTGTGAAAATTGAACAGTGTGATTAATTATTCACCATTCATTATTTCCTATTCCTATGCAAAAAAATTAACCTAAGCGCAAGAGGTGTTTCGCCATTTGTTTGGCCACAATTTTTGCAGCAACTATTACGATAAAGCAGATAACGGAAATAATAATTAACCCAAAACGAAAGAAACGCAAAGGATAACCCTTTGCGTTTCTTTCGTAAATTCAAACTTGATTTAAAAAAATTAGTTATTGCACGATATCTGGTCGGTCTTTTTTACCTTGCTTATATTATAGCAAAACGGGATTGCTTTACCCAAGATAGTGTTATAAGTAGAGGTGCTCATAGTCCTGCTACGGCTCAATACAAACAAAGTAGTTTTGTTTGGATCACCTATCAACATATTCTGTCCATTAGGGTCAAAATATATTATCCAGTAATCAGCAGCTACCGGTGAAGTCGGAAACTGCACTTTCAGTTTACTGAAATCAGAAGGGTTAGGGGCAAAAGCTGTTCCATTAATTACATTAGGAATTCCAATGGTTGCTCCACCTAAACGGCAACTATTCGTAACAAGGATATTACTTCCATTATCAGTATAATTGGCTTTGGTGCAGTTGCAGCCAATATTGAAAAATTGAGGTATGCTTCCTATTTCATACCAATCGCCTAAAAACTGAGTTTTATTAGCGGCAGGGTCTGTGGTTACTGCCGGACAGTTGTTAGCAGATGTACAGGAGGAAAGAATAATTACTACGATGCAAATAATGCTTGTTAAACGAATCATGATTCTTGTTTTTAGTTATTTAATTAAAGTAAAACAGCCGAATTGAATTTTTGTTTAACTAATTAACAATTATATTAAACATTAATTTATTTCTCATTAGGTAACCTCGCATTTATTAAAAACCAACCATAATCGATAAAATGAGAATTGATTGGCTATTTTTTTGCATATTAGCTTCGTTCTGATTTAGTTTTATAAATACTTACAAAGCCACGGATGAAAAAAACTACCCTCCTCCTGTTTGCCTTTCTGCTGAGCATTACAGGCTATTCTCAAACCACTAAACTTGACAGCACACTGCAGACACTTAAAGTTAAAAAAGAAATGACCCTACGCGCCTTAATTCATCTAGATTCTGCCAAGGTTGAAAAAGAATTTGCTGATAAAATAAAAAAGGCGAAAGTACTTTCGGTGGCTGTTTATCCTGCGCTTAAAGGCGGTGAAAACTCAGGTGTTATTCCTGTAAAAGATCCTGATGAAGTGCCCGACCCCACGCTCGATTATAAACTGCTGTTTGAGCTTATCGCATCAAATCCCGATTCTTTAGTCAAAGAAATAAATGATGGTTTAGCAGAAGTTGCCAGGGTTATTAATCTGCATGTTGCATCGGGTGTGCCGTTAAAAAAAATATTTCCTGTTATTACAGTGCATGGTCCAGCGCTGGATGCGATCAGCACAAACGATTATTACAAAGAACATTTTAATACAGATAATCCAAACATTAAGCTCATCAACGATCTTATATCTATTGGCGCTAAATTTATTGCCTGCGGTCAGGCTATGGCTTATCGTGATATAAAAAAAGAAGCTTTGCTTCCGGTGGTAAAAGTGTCTGTTACCGCACAAACGGTTTTAACTTCGTATCAGTTAAAAGGATATGTTTTAAATAAGCTGCAATAGGCTAAATTGTAGTAATCAGGAAATTTTTGCAATGTCATTCGTGCACCAGTGTTTGGCTGTCAGAGATGCAAATAAAATATCGTTTAGAACCCACGCTGTTCAAGCAGGATACCCCATAATTATAGTATTCTACATTTGCGAAAGATAAAAAGACTAACAATTAAATTCTGCGGTATGAAACTTACACTATCTGCAAAAATTGCGCTTTTGAACGGACTACTTTTAATTTTCTTGACACTATCCGAATTTCTTGGCTTCATCAAATTCCCCTTATTACTCTCTTACAACTGGCACAAACTGCTGCACCTGACCGGTGTAATCATCTTTATGGGAAACATGATAGTAGGGCCAATTTGGTTTTCGTATGCCTACTATAAAAAAGAAACGGACTTGTTGAGGTTTGCCTGTAACTTACTGCAACTTACCGACACTTACCTGACCGTACCGGGCATGGCACTTACTGTAATAAACGGACTATTTCTCGCTTCGGCATACGGAGGCACGAAAAACCAGCCCTGGCTATTCTATTCCTTCCTTACTTTATTAGGCCTGTGGGCATTGTCAGTGCCGCTCATTTACATTCAGGAGAAACTGTACCACGCTATAAATGAAACACCCCAAAACATAACAGAAACTGATAAGTGGTTATTTCGCTGGAGTGTATTGGGTTCTATAATTTCCGTTCCACCCGTTTTAATTTTTTACTGGATGGTGGCTAAGGCGGTATAAACCCTCAGCTGTACCGACCAACGAAGACATTATAAGTGGCCTTTACGCAATCTGCATCCATCAATAAGCACGCGCATTAATTCGGGCGTAGTACTCCTAAGTATCCTGATTGACCAGCATTATGGTCCTTAGTGACATCCGTCATAGTTTCACAATTATCTTTCACACTTCTTTGTAAAGAAGTCAGCGCAACAATCGCTTTCACAACAAAATGGAATCGAAGATTCATGAATTCTTTATTGCAAAAAAAAGAGTAATTAGTAAAGCTGAACTAAGCTTCGTATTTCTTTTTTGCATCACCGGTTTATTTCCAAACTTTGTCTCTTCACAAACAATAACCGATATTGACGGTAATGTTTACAATACCATAACCATCGGCACACAAGTTTGGACAAAGGAAAACCTTAAGGTAACTCATTATAGAAATGGCGACCAGATACCGAATGTAACTGATATTGTGCAATGGTGCAGCTTAACCTCCGGTGCCTATTGCAGTTATGATAACGATTCAGCAAATGCGGCAGTTTATGGCATACTATATAATTGGTATGCAGTTAATGACTCTCGTAGTCTAGCTCCTGCAGGCTGGCATGTGCCCACTTATTCCGATTTAGATTCACTTCAGATTTATCTGGGTTATGATTTAGTTGCCGGTGGTAAACTTAAAGAGGTTGGAACTAGCCATTGGATGAGCCCTAATACCGGAGCTAGCAACGAAAGTGAGTTTACTGCTTTACCTGGAGGTCAGCGTACGGACTCGTTCTACTCCTGCATGTTTTCCGAAATAACAACACAAGGCTACTGGTGGTCTTCAACTGAAATGGATACGACATATCCGTGGGGAATAAATATTTCTTATAATTCTGAGGGAATGACAAATTGGGCTGCGTCAAAAAAACAAGCCGGTTTCTCTATAAGGCTTATAAAAGATTTATCAGTCGGCATTCACAACATTGACGAATATGAATATTTTGATATTTATCCTAATCCTGCTCGCGATAGAATTGTTATTGCCGGTGCAAACAATATGGAAATGACTATCGCTATTTACAGTCTTTTAGGGGAGCTGTTAATGAAACAAAATTTGGAGAATAGTAAAAATGCAATTGATATCAGCGCACTTTCAACCGGCATGTATATGATTAAATTAACCGGTAATGGTTGGTCAGTTCAAAGAAAGTTGAATAAGGAATAATATACAAGTCACAAACATCGCGTTTCTTCAAAAACAATTAAATATTTATTCAAACAGACCAATCGGTCTGTTTGAATAAATATTAGTATTATTGCACCGTGAATCTGAAGCACGATAAGGAGGAAGTAATAAAAACAGGCCTGCAACTGTTTTGCTCAAAAGGATACACCAATGTAGGCTTAGACGAAATATGTAAGGCTACCGGCATGACCAAAGGTGC
>CAIYOV010000373.1 GCA_903927935.1 uncultured Bacteroidota bacterium
GTTCTCCAACCGCTTTACGATTAAAACACAACAGCTGTTTGGGGCTACCCGTTGGTTCATTATTAAGCCCTTTTTAGGCAGGAGTATTTTGAACGGTTTTATCAGCGGTATTGCTGCTTGCATACTTATCGCTTCACTCGTATTCTACATTGACTATACATTGCCTGACCTTGGTTTACAGGGTGATTTAATTACTTTTGGAGCGCTTTTCGGGGCAGTAATCTTATTCGGTATTTTTATTTCTTTTTTAAGCACTCTTACAGCGGTTCTTCGTTACTTACGTTTAAAAGTTGAAGACCTTTATTAAAGCAACAACTATGGCAAAACAGCAAACGCAACAAAAAGAAAAGCAATCGTCACCGGTACAACAAAAACCAACAGTGGCTCTAACTCCTTTTATTTTCGACCGCACCAATTATATCATTATGATTGCCGGGGTAGTGGTAATATTAGCAGGCTTTTTGCTGATGAGCGGTGGTGCTACAAGCGACCCGAATGTTTTTCCTAAAGAAGAATTATACAGTTTCAGAAGAATTACGCTCGCTCCCATCGTTGTAATGCTTGGTTTTGGAATTGAAATTTATGCCATACTAAAAAGACCAAAGGACTAATGACTAATACGGAGTCAATCATTCTCGCCATTGTTGAGGGGTTGACAGAATTTATTCCGGTTTCTTCAACCGGACATATGATTTTAACGGAAGCAGCTTTAAAAATGCAGAAGAGCACTTTGATGAATGTTTACATTGTAAACATTCAATTTGGTGCTATCCTCTCTGTTGTATTTTTATACTGGAGAAGATTTTTCCAAACCTTCGATTTCTATTTTAAACTTTTTGTTGCATTTCTTCCGGCTGCTGTAATTGGCTTTTTGCTGAACGACCAGATTGACAAATTACTTTCCAGCGTAACAACTGTTGCCATATCGTTGGTAATAGGCGGAGTAGTATTAATTTTTACCGATAGAATATTTCACAAGCAAATTGAAGATGCTAATACCGATGAAGACAAAGAGATGATAAGGGAGATTGACGAATTTGGAGTAGAACATAAAAAGGAAGTACTCAGGAAATTTGAAATTGGGTGGATGCAGGCTTTTCTTATAGGCTGTTTTCAGTGCATAGCTATGATTCCGGGAGTTTCACGTTCTGCTGCAACTATTATAGGCGGGTTAACTCAAAAGCTAAATATTAAACGAGCAGCAGAGTTCTCTTTTTTTCTGGCTGTGCCAACTGTTTTCGCAGCTTCCGCATATAAACTGCTGAAAAGCTATGATGAAATTAAAGGAACAGATATAGATTTTTTTCTGATAGGAAACGTTATCTCATTCGTTGTAGGTATGATTGCTATTAAATTTTTCATCAGCCTTATTACGCGCTTTGGGTTAAAGTTTTTTGGTTATTACCGTATTGCCCTTGGCGTTTTCATTCTTATCATGATGGCGATGGGTCATAAACTCGAAATTGCAGAGTAAATGAACTTTGCTGAAGGGGAAGTTCTGCTCATCAACAAACCTCTTACCTGGACTTCGTTTGATGTGGTTAATAAACTCAGATATGCTATTACAAAAAAACTGGGCAACCGAATAAAGGTTGGTCATGCCGGTACGCTTGACCCTTTGGCTACCGGTTTGCTGATTATCTGCACCGGTAAAATGACCAAACGAATTGATGAGTTTACCGGAATGGATAAAGAATATACCGGTACCTTTTTTATGGGCGCCACCACTCCTACTTACGATTCGGAAATGGAACCGGATGCTACTTTCCCTATTGAGCATATTGATGAACAACTTTTGAAGGAAGCCCGACTTAAATTTATGGGGGTAATTCAACAGATGCCTCCTATTTATTCTGCCATTAAGATTGACGGAAAAACAGCTTATGCGCAGGCACGAAAAGGGAAGGAGGTAGAATTGAAAACGCGCACTATTGAAATAAAAGAATTTGAGTTGACAAGAATGGATTTACCGGAAGTTGACTTTAGAGTAGTGTGCAGCAAAGGAACTTACATTCGCTCGCTGGCGTTTGATTTTGGAAAAGCGCTGAACAGCGGAGCATATTTGAAGAGTTTGTGCCGCACAAAAATCGGTGAGTTTGATTTAAAGAATGCCCTGACGGTTGAAGAATGTGTAAGTAAAATCAACGCCACGAATTTCACGAATTAACGCTA
>CAIYOV010000374.1 GCA_903927935.1 uncultured Bacteroidota bacterium
CAACGGAGCTGTACATTCGAGTTCAAATTTCATTTTCAAAATTTCGCGCCGTAAAGGTAATCATTAAAGAAGAATATTGGAAAACGTTAAAAAATCACTAAAATTTCGGAGAAAACAACCATTTGTTGGATGCCAATGTGTAATTTTGAGCACTTTCGTTGATAATCATTATGGTTGAAATAAGTGGATTTACATTTAGTATGGCAGAGCTGGTACTGCTCGCAGGATTTGTTTTAACATTCGTCCTTCAGTTGTTTTATCAGATTCTGACTGCCGCCTTTACATTGAGCGGAAAAAAGAAATTGCAGCAAAGTGATTTTCCGTCTGTCTCAATCATTATTCCTTCAAGAAATTACGAAGATAGTCTCAAAGAATTGATCCCTTCGCTTCTCGAACAGGACTATCCTGATTTCGAGATTGTTGTAGTCGATGATTGTTCGGCTGACGGAACGGAATGGTACTTATCTGAACTTAAATTACAATCAGACAAGCTTAAAACCAGCCGTATCGTTCAAGAGACGGATTTCCCAAATGCGCTTGCAATAACAATTGGAGTACGTGCAGCGTCAAAAGAGTGGCTTATTTTTTTAAATCCTTTGTGCAGAGAGTACCGGGCAAAGATTGGTTAAAATCGTACGCTGCAGCATTTCGTCCAAAAACAGAAGCGGTATTTGGATTTGTAAAATATGTTAATCCGGAGGGCATAATGCAGAAATTCTACAGGTACGAGAATTTTGATTCTTTTCTGCTTTATGGTTCAGCACGCTATCTTGGAATACCTATGCCGGTTTCCGACATGAATATTGCTTACAAGAGGGAGCAATTTCTTAGCCGCCGCGGGTTTGCCGCCGTTCTGGATTCTCCGTTCAGCGAGAACGAACTGTACATCAACAAAATAGCAACCCGTAAAAACACCACCTTTCTTCTTAACAATTCAACGGCTGTTTCGTATCTGGGAGATACCGGCTGGTATGATGGAATTAATTTTAAAAAGAAACAGCTGATGTTAAGGAAAAAATTTTCGTTTGGACAGAGCATTTATTTGCGCATCAACACACTAACCCATTTAGGTTTTGATCTGCTGATGATTGCGCTTCTGATTCTGTCGCCATGGAGACTTTGGATAGCAGGAATCTGGCTGTTTAAATTCATCAATGAATTAATCTGGGGAGTCGTCGCAATGAAACGCATCGGAGAAGTGAAACTGTTTCCAAGCCTGGTTTTATTCCGGTCATTTATTCCTTTATTCAATAGTATATTATCATTAAATCAATTACTTACAGGAAATAAGCGAAAATGGAAATAGTCCCTTCTCCTTTAGAAAATATAACCGGGGATGATCTGCCCAAAATTCTTAAGTATTTTCCAAATTTAACTTCTGAACAGCTGGTCTGTTTTGAGAAAATGGGGCCGCTTTACCGCGATTGGAACGAAAAAATCAACGTTATTTCACGGAAAGATATCGATTCATTGTACGAGAAGCACATTTTGCATGCCTTGGCCATCGCCAAAATAATCAGTTTCAGACCCGGAACTAAAATTCTGGATGTTGGAACCGGTGGTGGATTTCCGGGCATTCCACTTGCAATACTATTCCCCGAAAGCCGGTTTGTGCTGATCGATTCAGTAGGAAAAAAAATCAAAGTGGTGCAAGCAGCTATCGAAGAGCTTAAACTCGCGAATGTTATCGCAATTCAAACAAGGGCGGAGGATGTTAAAGAACTTTTTGATTTTGTGATTTCAAGAGCTGTAACCGCATTCCCGGCTTTTGTTGATCTGGTAAAGAAGAATATTTCGCGCAAGCCACAAAATTCGCTCCCAAATGGAATCATTTATTTAAAGGGGGGTGATTTTCAGGATGAAATAAAGGATTTTAAACGATCAATTGAAGTAACTGAACTTTCCAATTTTTTTACAGAACCTTATTTTGAAACAAAAAAAGTGATCTATCTTCCGGTAAATAAATAGCCGGCAGAAATAAAATCATTCTAATTCATTATTTGTTTTGCCATAAACGAAAAAAAGTTTATTTTTGCACTCCAAATTACAGAAGAAATAGTTTAAATTAATAACATATTTTTCCGAGATGAAAAGAACATTTCAACCATCAAATAGAAAAAGGAGAAACAAACACGGATTCCGTGAAAGAATGTC
>CAIYOV010000375.1 GCA_903927935.1 uncultured Bacteroidota bacterium
CTTACATTTGAACGATTTTGTCTTACGTCACTGGTCAGCGGGGTTCCGTGACCTGTCACAGAACTTCCGTCACTTGTCACGAAGCATCCGTTACTAGTGGCGGAACTTACATTCGAGCAATTTTGACTTCCGTTACCAGTCACCGAAGGTCTGTGACTAGTCATGTATGTTCCGGCACTTGCGCTAAAACCCGACTTTATTATCGCTGAAGTTGCGGTTGCGGTTAAAAAATATTCCGGGCTAAAAATCATGCCGCAAAGGTCTACCCAAAACGCGCAAATTTTCAAGTTTTTATTGGTAAAAAGTTACTATATATGTGTGAAAAAAGCGGGTTCATCCGCCATAAGAAACGGTGGAGCTTAATCAGTTTTTTTGAGCCCTGAACTACCTACACCGCTAAATCTTTTAAAAGGCATCTAACAGCCAAATAGCAAATTAGCTGTTCGACTGTTACGCTTGTGTTTTGGGCTCTGGAATGTGTTGTAAAATGCTGTGCCGTAGAATAGTGGGCGCAGGTAAAAAAGGAAATCTGAGCAATATTCAAAGGGAGAAAGCCACAACTGTTGCAGAAATAAACAAAGGTCAGAAAGAAAGTTGATGAACAGAAACTCAGTCGAAATACTAAAACAGAAAAAGAAAATGAGTCTAAATTAATGTATTGATGTCTTCTTTACCATCTATTTGTTCTGCTTGCCGATTCAATTCTAACTCGTATAATAGAGGCCCTTTTATTTCACCGTCTCGAGGTGTAATAATTTCATACCCTTCAGACCAACTATTGACATTCGGCATTTCGCCATTTATAGGTTGGCTTTTGGAGCTATTGAAATTTATAGAATCAAGAGGCTTTGATTTTAGGTATAACTTGAAAGCCACTAATATGCCGCAACTACATAAAAAGACTACAACTAGGCAAATAATAAAGTTCATTGATTTTTCTTATATATATTTTCAAAATTGCATCAATTCAATAAAAGCAAGGGCTTCTTACGAAGACCCTTGCGATTTTACCTGCCAGAAAACTCAGCTATAAGAAAACCAACAGAAAAGAATTGAGAACTGAATAGACAATATGTTTTTGAAACAGGTATCAAAAAAATGCCGGTACGGGAACTCAGCTATAAGAAAACCGTACCGGGCTTGGTGTTGAAAAGAACGTTGGTCTATGTTAGTGTGTGTGTTTAATTTTTTGTTACCGCTTTAACCAAAAACGGCAACATTGTAATCCTGTCAATTAGTAAAAGCTAACATTAATATCGTTCCGATAACTATCAGTATCAGCACCACGACTGGCACCAACTTTACCAGTTTTTCTTGTTCCTCATTTACTTTAGGGTGAAGCATGGCTTGTGTTATTGGGTCAGCTGTTTATCTTTTTGGTCCTTTATAAATTCTTTCTTGCCTTTTGCGCATAGGGCAATTGAACCAAACCCTATTATTAACAAGGCAAAAAGCGAAATGGCGTAGGTCATTTTTGGGGATGTGTTGGGCTTAATTAAAAGGGTAAAAGTGCCTGGGGAATCAGCGAAACAGAATATTGCAGCGGAGGGGTAAGGGCCGGTCTATCTTTCTCTTTATTTTTTCCTTTTTCCGACTTAGGCTTTGTTGCAGTTTTTCTCATGCTATTTTATTATTTGGCTACAGAATCTCATTTCTTACATGCAAATAAATGCTATACTTACGGGCGTTGCAACTAAATGTTCTCCCCCCCCCCGTTTTTGTTGAGTTTATTAGTGAATTTGTTGAGAGCAGAAAACCGATGAGTTTTCCGCCTTAATACTTACCTGAAAACAAACCGTTTTTTATTTATATATTTTAAAATATTAGATACTTTGGCAATGAGAATCCACTCAATGCCCATGCCGAAATATTGTTTTCTCTTACTCCTTTTGCTTAGCGCTCCCTTTGCCGGCAGGGCTGAAAATATTATCTGGAACCGGGAAATAAATGGGCTCGATATAGGCGACCGCCTCGAAATATTGAAAGACCCGCAGGGCAAACTCGATATAAAGCAGGTAAGCGATTCTACCATGGCGGGCCGGTTCAGCAGGTCACAGCAAAAGGTACTGCACCTGGGCGAAACCGAATCTGCTTACTGGATAAAATTCTCGCTCCAAAATAATACTACTGATAATCTGGTACTGGTATTATCGCAGGCTATCATTCCTGAGGCCGATTTATATTACAAAACTGATTCCGGTAACTGGCAATGCTATAAAGCGGGGTACCGCATAAGCATGAACAATAAACCGGTATGGCATCATTACCAGGTTTTTCCGTTGGCCAACGAAAGCAAA
>CAIYOV010000376.1 GCA_903927935.1 uncultured Bacteroidota bacterium
ATGTACATTCCAATATGATATATAAAGTGTTTCAGCATTTAATTGCCAACGCTGTCAAATTCAACACCGGAAAACCCGAAGTGCGTATTAATTTTAAGGAAGAAAACGGTCTGCTCACTTTCAGCATTTCCGACAATGGAATTGGAATTGACCCTGCTTACAAAAGCAAACTCTTTCAGTTATTCAAACGACTCCACTCAGCCGATCAGTATGAAGGAACCGGTATAGGTTTAGCGATATGCAAAAAGATAATCGGCTTCTACCGGGGCGATATCTGGTTCGAAAGCGAACCTGGAAAAGGAACAACTTTTCTTTTCACACTTAAAAATAAGGTAGCCGAAATACCTGCTCCCTTGCAAACAGACATTCCTCTTGCACCGGCAATTTCAAAAGCAGCGTAGGTAAAACCCTTGTTGTTCCACATTTTTGTAAGTCTGCGTAAAGGTCCAACGGCATTTCTTCCTAAAAGATTTTAAATAATTTCACATAGCTAAACATATCGGATGTGTTGGCATACCGTTATAATATTGGTACGCGCTTTGGGATGTACCGTAAAAAGGAATTAATGAAAAGGGTATTGGCATTTGTATTGCTGCTCTCAGCACAGTTGGGAATGGCCCAGAACAAAAAACTGGATATTGGCCTTGCCACTAAGCCAGGCACTGATACTGGTTTGCACTATATATATGATGCAGGTAATATTCCGGTTTCTGATTCTGCACCAACTGTGAATTTACGTGAAGTAAATATTGTCTCTTTCAGAACTGCTGAAGAATGGATGATGTATTACAAATACAAAAGTCGTATTCAGAAAGTAATGCCTTACGTAAAAATCGCCAATCAACTGTA
Organism: uncultured Bacteroidota bacterium; assembly: GCA_903927935.1. GTDB lineage: Bacteria > Bacteroidota > Bacteroidia > Chitinophagales > LD1 > Bog-950. Next base: position 850 of record CAIYOV010000376.1, read on the forward strand.
TGTGGAATTGAAAGAGGAAAAGGAGAATGATAAGCGAAGGGAGTACCGTCACTACCGTAAGGACGTAGAAAAGGAAATGCGCACTAAGTTTGAAAAAGAACTGAAAGATTTAAGCACCGGCCAGGGCGAAATGCTCTTTAAATTACTGAACCGGGAAACCGGCAACAATGCTTATTATATAATTAAAGAAGTAAAGGGAGGATTTACCGCCTGGTTTTATCAATTAGTGGGCAAACATTATGGGTACGACCTGAAAGAAAACTATGACCCAAAGCAGGAAAAGATGATAGAACTGATTATCCGCGAAATGGGTCCTGCGTATAATGTAAAATCATAGCGCCATCATTTCTTTAATTTTCTCGGCCAACAATTTTTCATCATACAGGTTCATGCAATTGAAATGACCCTTAGGACATGAGTCATAACCCAGTTTTGAACAAGGTCGGCAGTCTAAATTTGTAATTTGGAATCTGGAATTTGGAATTTGATGATTGCCGAAATAAGGACTCATTCCAAATTCAGGAATTGTATTTCCCCAGATTGAAATGATTGGCTTTTTAAAAGCTGCCGCAATGTGCATTAAGCCGGTATCATTAGTTACCACAACTTTTGCCTGCCGAACTAATGATGCGGATTGATTGAGAGAAAACTTACCACAAACATTCGTAATCTGTACCTCGTGATTCGCAATTGCTTTTTTAATTCTTTCTCCCTCCGCTTCATCTTCCTTCCCTCCAAGCAGTAACACCGGATAGTTAAGCTGATTGATTATGTCCGCAATTTTTTCTGCCGGAAACTTTTTCGTATTCTGCTTTGCTCCGATTACCCATCCAATATAGCCGTGATGGAATACTTCCGGCAATGTTTTTAAATCTACATCATCAGCCTTCGATATAAAATAATCCAATCCTTCACCATCATTCTCTACTCCAAGTGATTTACAGGATTCCAAATACCGGTCAACAATATGCTTATCGGGCAACCGGTTTATTTTAAAATTAACCATCAGCCACTTTTCAAAATTGAGTTTATCGAACGAAAATGATTTCACTCCGAGCAATAATTTCAAAATCAGTGTTCGTTGGTTATGATGCAGGTCAATCACATAATCAAACCGTTCCTTTTTCAACTCACTAACCAGCGCCATAAACGAATCATTGAGCAAATGAACTTTGCTGATGTACGGATTATGTTGAATTATAGAATGAAAAGACTTCTTGGTAGCATAATGAATTTCTGCGTTAGGAAACTTCTTCTTCAAACATCGGATAACAGGAGTGGTTAAAACAATATCACCTATGGAAGAAAAACGAAGAATGAGAATTTTCATTATTGACGAAATGCCTTTTAATAATTTCAACAAAGATGAATAAAACTGCCACACACCCATTCCATCCATCCTTTATAAATCAAACGCTTCCAGCATGAAAATAAAAATCATTCCCCATTCACTATTATTGCGGTATGCCTGAATTTAGATGGAACCCTTTACTTGATACCTGGACGATGGTTGCTACCAACCGTCAGCACCGGCCTCATTTACCTAAAGACTATTGTCCGTTTTGCCCTTCTCAAAACAAAGCTTTACCCAAATATGATGTAATGGCTTACGAGAATGATTTTCCCGTAATGAGTTTAGAAAAAATCAAAGTCAAAAGTCAAAAGTCAAAAGCTAAAAGTGGTATTTTCAAAAAAGCAGATGCTATTGGCAAATGCGAAGTAATTCTTTACTCACCTGACCACAACAAAAAACTATATCAATTAAGTATTCAGCACGTATGCAAGATTGTGCTTTTGTGGCACGAAAGGTTTGTTGCATTATCGAAAGATGAACGCATTAAATACATTTTCCCTTTCGAAAATCGTGGAGAAGAAGTAGGAGTAACCATGCCACATCCACACGGACAATTATATGCTTACTCGTTTGTGCCTGCTAAAGTTCGTGAGGAGTTACATAACAGCAAACAGTATTACAAACAAAATGGCAAAAGCATTTTTGCTGATTTGAACGCGGCTGAAAAGAAATATAAAAAGCGCGTGGTGTACGAGAACGATAGTTTTATTGCTTACATTCCTTACTTCACCGATTATCCTTTCGGTGTTTATGTGGTGAGTAAAAAACTGATTGCAGGGCTTCATAAATTCCGATTGTCTGACACTTTAAATTTAGCCGATATGCTTCGCAAACTCACCGCTGCTTTCGATAAAATTTACGGTCGTCCTTTCCCATATATGATGTGTCTTTATCAAGCTCCGGTTAATGACAATGAATATGCGGGTGCTGAAAAGTATTATCCGTTTCACATTAAATTTTTTCCGCCACTGCGGGCTAAAGACAAAATAAAATGGTATGCCGGAAGCGAAATGGGAGCAGGTGCGGCTGCAAACCCTTTAGATGTGGATGAGTGCGCAGTAATTTTGCGAAGCAAAATCAGCAAAAAGAAATGAAAAAATATTTTGCACCCGGTCGAATAAATCTGATTGGCGAACATCTTGATTACAATGAAGGCTTAGTTCTTCCTGCAGCAATCACTTTGGGAGTTACGGCAACTTTTATTCCCCGAAGCGATAACAAAATTATTCTCCGTTCTGCCACACATTCATTCAGCAAAGAAATTTTTCTGGATGATGAAATTATGTTTGATGCAAAGAACGATTGGACTAATTATCCGCTTGGAATTATTGCTCAACTGAAAAAAGAAAACCATTCTGTTCCTGCCGGTGAAATAATTTTCGAAAGTAATCTTCCTGAAGGCTCAGGACTTTCATCTTCTGCTGCTGTTGAAGTGTTGACAGCTTATATACTTCTCTCACAAACCGAATCACATATTAATCTGGTTTGGCTTGCTAATTTTTGTAAGCAGGTAGAGAATGATTTTATAGGGGTAAAGTGCGGCATCATGGACCAATATTCTGTTGCTCTCGGTAAAAAAGACCACGCTCTTCTGCTTGACTGCAACAAAATTCATCATGAGTACGTTCCCATTGAATTGAAAGATTATCGTCTGGTGATAATGAACAGCAAGAAACCACGCTCATTGATTCACTCAAAATACAACGAAAGAAAAAAGGAATGCGAAGAAGCATTCAGAATATTCCAAACCTCAAATTCCGAATACCAAAATCTTTGTCAGGTTGATATGAGTCAACTTAATTTATTGAATGTTGAAAATTTAAAAAAGCGGGCTCGACATGTTATAAGCGAAAATCTTCGGGTAAAGGAAGCTGTAAAAGTATTAGAGATGAATGACCTTTCAACCTTTGGAAGATTGATGAATGCTTCACATGCTTCGCTTAAAAATGATTATCAAGTTACCGGCATTGAGTTGGATACTCTTGCAGAAACAGCTCAGGAAGTAACCGGTTGCCTCGGAGCACGGATGACCGGTGCCGGCTTTGGAGGTTGTGCCATTGCTATAGTTCGTGAAACTGCGATAGAAGAACTAAAGAACAAAGTGAGTGAAAAATATCTTTCAGTTACCGGAATCAGTTGTGAAATTTACGAAACACAAATTGGTGATGGTGTGCACCAGTTAATTTAAAACTATGCTAGGACTAAAACTTCCCACCGACCCGCGTTGGGCCGACCTTGCGGGAAAATCAATTGAAGAAATTCTTACCGACCACGCTTACTGTGAACAGAAAGCTACCTCCACCGCTATTTCTTTAATTCAAAATTATCCCGACTATGAAAATATGGTGGAGTCGGTTTCACCAATAGTAAAAGAGGAATGGGGACATTTTGAATTAGTGATGGAACATTTGAAAAAACGCGGTTTAAAACTAGGACGACAACGGAAAGACAAATACGTGAGTGAATTACTTGGATTTATTCGCCATGGTGATTCGAGAAGCAATGGTTTGATTGAAAAACTCTTATTCTCTGCGTTGATTGAAGCCCGTAGTTGTGAGCGGTTCAAACTGCTTTCGAAAAACATTGAAGATAAAGAGTTGAAATCCTTCTACAAAAATTTGATGGTAAGCGAAGCAGGACATTACCGGTTGTTCTTAGACTTAGCTTCCGAATTGGGAGATAAAGAAACTGTTCTTAAACGTTGGGAAGAGTGGTTAGAGTTTGAAGCCGGGGTTATGAAGAAGTTAGAAGTGAGAGGAGATAGAATACATTAATCAA
>CAIYOV010000377.1 GCA_903927935.1 uncultured Bacteroidota bacterium
AATCTCATCATCGTTTACACTTTTTAAAACAACGGCATTTACCTTAATATGAAATTTATTGTTCAGCAAAAGTTCGATGTTTGAAACTACTTTATCAAAGCAGTCCCTACCCGTAATCATTTTTAATTTTTCCTTTTTCAGCGAATCCAAACTGACGTTGATGGATTCTAATCTACATGACCGGAATGTTGTGATGTATTCATCAATCAAAATTCCGTTGGTAGTAATGGCGAGTTCAATAGGCAGTTTTGAAAGCGCCTCTATAATTTTTCCTGCTTCTTTTCTTAGCAAGGGTTCCCCTCCGGTTAACCTGATTTTTTTTACTCCGAGAGAAACAAAAATATTTGCAATTTCCACTATCTCTTTAGCGGTCATGTATTCTGGTTGAGTACGAAAGTGTTTGCCATCAGGCGGCATACAATAGGAGCAATGCAGGCTGCATTGCTCAGTAAGAGATATCCGCAGGTAATCGTGAATCCTGTTAAACTGATCAACTATTACTGCCTTTTGATTAATCACTTAATGTAATTTTCACTTTTTATTCCTTTTCTTCAAAACATTCGTAACGCTGTAAAATGTCTAAGCCTTTGACGTTTCAAGCATCGAGTATTGTTTTGTAAATCTATTTCGGATTGTTTTATTGAATAATGATTTTACTCATTCAATATGTGAGTGGTATTAAGCCCGAGCATCATAAACTCTTTCATGATTTCAAACCGGATGAACCAATTATTGGAGAGTATATCGCAATCCTACAAAACCTTTTATCCCTTCAGTAGTTGTAAATCCGTAGGTTGTGTCGAAACGATAGTTAAAGGGGTTGTCAACTGCTGTGTTTTTATTAAAGGGGTCGAAGGGGCGTAGAAGAGGATCTTTTTGAATAAAGTTGAAAAGGTTTTTAATGCCTGTATAAATTTCGACACCCTTGTTGAACTTTTTTGTCACCTGTATGTTCTGCAATGTAAACCACGGAGAATAGTCAGCTCGGAAATCATGAGGAACAGTGGAAAGTTTCATTGGGCTAATTACGTTACCTGACCAATCAATAGAAAGCTGTGGCACAGGAAAGTTGTAACTTAAATAAAAGTTGGCGACAAAGGGAGGTGAGTGAAGCGGGATTTCTTTTTCTTTTTGACCCGCTTCATTTTTGTTTATTTCGAAAACATTGGTATAGGTAAAGCCAACACCTATTTTGAGTGGATAGTTGAAAGTGAAATCTGAATAAATACTGAATCCGCTTGCCATAGCACCCGCTTTGCTGTTACTGTAAACAATCAACGTGGGGTCAACATCATAATTTGGATTTATTAAGTTGAAGAAGTAGGTATAGAACACACTTGCATCTAAATTGAACAAACCGCTCTTTATATGTTGAACACGACTGTAGTTGACGTTGGCATTAATGGCTAATTCAGTTTTTAGTTTTTCGGCAACATAAATCTGTCGCGAACCGTTGAGCGCGGCAAAGCCTTCATTCAATAAATTGGGAACGCGATAGCCGGTTCCAACACCAATGCGTATTACATTGTTTTCATCTTTCGAATTCCATTTATAATTAAGTCGTGGAGTAACCACAGGTCCGCTGTGGGTATTGTAATCGAAGCGTGTTCCAAGCACGAGTTTGTGATTAGGGGCAATAGAGATTTCATCTTCCATGAATATGCCCGCAATATGATTTAGTTTGCTGCTGCCAATATTTGTATCATTAGAGAGGGGTGTGTTGTCTTCATAATAATTTAACCGGTATGAAGCCCCCAGCAAAAGCTCATTCACTGCATCAACTTTTTTATTCCACGTTAATTGGCCAAACCCCGTACGCTGAATACCTTTAAAGTAATGTGCTCCGAAGTAAGCAGTTTGTCTATGTTCACTATAATCAGCTGTAAGCATAAATTTTTCTTTGACAGGAATTTGATATTGAAAACCAATTTGCCATTGATGGGTAGTAAGTGCTTCTCCATAATACCGGTCGCTACCTCTCCATTGAGTAGACATATCCATTTGCCCGCCAAACCGGTCTTCAAAAAGATAGCGTGCATAAATAGCTGCTATGCGATTATCTTTTCTTGTGAAACTCCACTTGTTATAAAAATTTGCCCGGTTAGTTAGGGGGACATCTGTAAAGTTATCTCCATTAATATCCCATCTGTAATCTATACCTTGTCCACTGAAAGAAAAAATAGAGCTTACTCTTTTTAATTTAATTGTAGCAGAAATATCAATGTTCGCATTCAGCTTTGAATCGAGAAATACATTCAGTGCCAAACACGGAGCACTGAGAGGGTTTTTAGTTTTAATATTGATAACCCCTGCAATTGCATCGGACCCGTACAAGGCAGAAGATGCCCCCTTTAATACTTCAACTTTTTCAATCATACTAATCGGTAATGCATTAAGCGCATAAATGCCTGCTAGACCATTCATGGCAGGAACACCGTCAATTAAAACCATAGTGTAGCTTCCTTCCAGCCCGTTTATCTGAACATCGTTGGTGTTAGATACGCCATTATCAACATCGGTAAAAACACCGCTTACGTTAGAAAGGGCATCGAAAATATTTGTGGATGGATTGCGTTGAAAATATTTCAAAGAGTAGATATCAACCGGAGTTACGCTTTGCAGTTTTGTTACTTCTTTCAAGGTACCGGTTACTACAATTTCTTTCAGTCTGGAGGTAAGTGGAATCAGAACTGCCTTGATTTCGGTTGATGAATTTTGTTTGATGGTAATTTCTTCCTGAAAGTTTTCATAGCCCATATACGTTATCCGTAACTGATATTTGCCGGTTGGAATTTCTTTTATTTCAAAATCTCCATCATTGTTTGTGGTACAAGAAAAAGAAGTTCTAAGCAAAGCTACAGAAGCAAGTTCAAGTGGTTCACTGTCGCTCGTAACTTTACCTTTTATGGAGCCGGTACTGTTTTGAGAGTAGGAGTAAAGGTTATTCAGTAATACAAAAATGAGTAGAGTATGCTTCATCCTTTGTGAAGATAAAAAATGAAGCCTTAAAATAACGACTACTCTTTAATGAATTTTTTAGTCAGCATTTTATCACCTGCTTTTATTTCAATAAAGTAAACTCCAACAGGTAGTTGAGAAAGCCGAATGTTATGCTGCTTAGATTTGATGGTTTGTTGATTAAAAACAACGTTGCCAATTACATTGGTGATTTCTATTTCATCTATCATTAACAGTGCGCTCGTTACTGTCAATTGCTCTTTTGCGGGGTTAGGATAAACAAGAACTGAATTTGTTTCTACATCGTTTACGAGCGATATCACTATTGTCAAAGTATCAGAAAAGGGTTGAATACACCCTCCTGCATCAATAATTGCCAAGGTAACAACGTACGTGCCGCTGGCATTGAAAGTATGTGAAGGATAAATTAAGGAGGAAAAGTTTCCATCACCAAAGTCCCAGGTATAAGAAGATGAGGTTGCATTGGCAGGTGTAAAATTATAGTTGGTGGCAGTCGTTTGGGTGGCAGTGAATGAAGCATCAAGTACCGCTTCAATAGTTACCTGTATGGTATCGCTTGCTTTACAAAAGTTAGCACCCGTTGCTGTAACTGAATACGTACCGCTTTGATTAACTGTAGTGCTTGAAACTGTTCCTCCATTGCTCCAACTATACTGCACTCCATTGTGTGCCTGCAGTTTAACTGTATTCCCATAACATACAACAGTATCATTCCCTAGATTAATTGCAGGTAGAGGAAGTAAATTGATGTTCACTGCATCTGTGCCGCTGCAATTGAAATTATCGTAAACGGTTATAGAATAAACTCCGCTTTGAAAAACAGTATGAATAGCAGATGTATCGCCGGTGCTCCATACATAGGTGTTATAATTACCGGCATTCAGTTGGATCGGATTGCTATTGTTGCATAAGGAAGTATCATTTCCTAAGTCAGGGGTGAGTGAATAACGCGATAAAGAATATATCTGCGTATCTAACCAAGTCATGCGTCTGCTTAGCCATGACTTTAAACGGTGAATTTCTTCAGCATAGGTTTGCGGAAGCGGAGTCGGTTCGGGCCAGGTGGCTACTCCCAATTCGGGCCAGGTAACAAAGTTGCGCTGTTGCGATTCATCAATGTACGATGCTGTTGAATCAATATAAGCAAACAAGGTATCTAAATGAAAAATATTCTGCCTGAAGTAATGCCAACGGCATGCAAGGTGCTGATTGAATAGAGTATCCTGCCTGAGGCGTTCCCACCAGGCTGGTAACCCGGCCCCTGCACATACGTAGCCCACGTTATATGCCCATCCGGTATCTACATCGGCCTGACAGTAATTACAGTTCATGTAAGTGATGTCGTAGTCCCATACAGGACCCATATGAAGTTTTCCGCCTTTGCTGTCTTTCTCTTTATGGAAATAAGTGCTGAGTCGGTAGCCGTCAACGTTCTTACTTATTTCATTAATGAACAGATAATCTATAAATGATTTTTCAGAGGCAAACCTGCGGAAACCATTTATCGGGTCCTGATAGTTAGCACCAAAGAGTGCATTTTCAAAACTATCATAGTAAGCCTGTATATAAGCCATCTGTTTTGGAACTGATCCCAGCGTATTAGGATAATCATATTGTACGTAAATGGTATCACCAACATAATTAGACGGGGAATATTTAGAATAGAATCCGCCTCCGTAAGTGCCTGTGAATTTGTCAATCTTCAGAATGTATCCACCGGTAAGTGCATCACCGGTAGTGTCGTTAACCGTGAGTTTGCTGATATCCACCCGGTTTTTATCGCGCTTTATTTTTTCCATAAACACATAATTGCCCTGATACTGCCCGTTCAGGAACACTTCACAGTAACGGGTACGCACGGCATAGTGACCGGTTTGGCTGGCAAGTTTATAGGAAAGCACATTATGCATTAATGTTTTGTCGAAATAATTGGCCACTAAAATCCAATCGCTTTGAGCAGGCATGCCTAAAAGAGAAGTGTCCATAGTATTGTTCTGCGCATCCCAGGTTTCAAGACCATACGAAAGTTTAGGAGCACTTTGTGAGGATGAACCCCGAAGTTCAATACCAACAGTGCCATGGTAGGCATAAACGGTATCCGTAGAATAATTTCTGTTTCCCGGTCCGTTATTTATAATCATAAAGTCTACCGGAATCTTTGGTGCATCAGGTATGGACTGGCCATTTGTATTTATCTTGATAATTGGCAGGTTGCTGGATATAGGTGGATAAGGAACTGAAGGTGTATTACTAAAACGAACTGCCCATGAAACTAAGTTACCCTGGTCTTGTGCATATCCATCGCGTATTTTTAAATACCAGATGCCAATACCTGACTGCCCGTTATTAAACATCCCTAAGTCGCCCATTGGTTTAAAGTTGCCGGTAAAGGGTGCCGTACCTGATGAAATAGGGATAGTATAATTATTTCGGAATGCAGTTGTTGTAAAATTATCTCCGTCACCGCCTACTCCGCTAAATAACAAAACTTCGGTTCCATCCGGTGAAACCAACCTTGCTTCTAAGTCGGCATCCCAGGTATGTGTAATGTTGAGTGTTATTTTTTCAAACCCCCAATTAGGAGTAATAGGACTTTGGTTTAAGGTAGAAATGTTTAAGGCATATAAATGCCATACCTGGTCATCGGGAATTACACCGGTAGCAACACCTGTAAAAGTCTGACTTGCCTGGGACCAGGAAAGAAAAGAAAGCAATAATAAAACAGACAGCAGTTTAAGTTTGCGTAAATACATTTGTAGATCAAAGATAATATTTACCCCAAGCGCTTACCGGAGCATAGTGTTAAATGAAAGAATAGGCAGTAGCCAAACATTCTGGCGTAAAACATGTTTCTTTCGCAGGATGATGGGGCAGGTAAAATTGATTGCAGTTGTATTTGTGCTGATTCATCTTTATTCCTGTAATTCGCAAACTACTATGACACACGCAAACACCAACGAACTGATACACGAAACCAGCCCTTACCTTTTACAGCACTCACATAACCCGGTTGACTGGCGAGCATGGAACGAAGCTAGCTGGAAGAAAGCAAGAGAGGAAAATAAACCGGTCATCATCTCTATAGGTTACGCGGCCTGCCACTGGTGTCATGTAATGGAACATGAAAGTTTTGAAGATACGGCAGTAGCTAAACTGATGAATGAAAATTTTATATGCATTAAAGTAGACCGGGAAGAGAGACCGGATGTAGACCAGATATATATGGATGCCGTTCAGCTAATTTCGGGAAGAGGCGGCTGGCCTTTAAATGCTATAGCATTACCGGATGGCAGACCTATTTATGCCGGCACTTATTTTCCGACAGATAACTGGAAACAGGTGCTGAATTACTTTGTTGACTATTGGCAAAATCACCGACCGGAAGCATTGAAGCGTGCAGATGAAATAACTAAAGGGATTAAGCAGATGGATACACTGGCACAAAGAACAACGGGCCAAGGACCACTGCTGAATGACCGGTCTGCCATCTTCGCCAATATTGACACAGCGTGGGATTACGAAAAAGGCGGCAGGAGAGGAGCCCCTAAGTTCCCCATGCCGGTGAATATGCAGTACATGCTCCGCAATTATTACTACACCGGTAATGAGAAAGCATTGCTTGCGGTAACGGTTACCCTCGATAATATGATGAATGGCGGCATTTACGATCAGGCAGGTGGTGGCTTTGCCCGATACAGTGTGGATGGAGATTGGGAGATTCCGCATTTTGAGAAGATGCTTTACGATAACGCACAGCTGGTTTCATTATATTCTGAAGCGTACCAGATAACAAAGAATGAACGCTATAAAGAAACGGTTTACGAAACACTGGAGTTTGCAGAGCGGGAACTAAGCGATGTGAGCGGTGGCTTTTATTCTGCGCTGGATGCAGACAGTGAAGGAGAGGAGGGGAAGTTTTATGTGTGGACTTACGAGGAATTGAAGAAATTACTCGGAAGTGATTTTGATGAGTTCTGCAAAGTGTTTAATGTAAGTGAGCATGGAAACTTTGAGGAAAGGAATAACCTGACCAGAAAGCAGATAGCAGCCAACAAACAACAAAAAATAAAGGAATGGAAAATAAAACTTCTTACTGAAAGAAGTAAACGTATTCGGCCGTTATTAGATGATAAGGTGCTGACCGCCTGGAATGCACTGATGCTGAAAGGATATGCCGATGCCTATAAAGCCTTTGGTGAAAAGAGGTTCCTGCTACGCACTTTAAAGTGTGCTCAGTTTCTGAAAACTAAAATGGTACAGCCGGACTACAGCATTATGCGTAATTACAAGAACGGTCGGGTGACCATCAATGGGTTTTTAGATGATTACAGCTTTACCTGCGAAGCGTTTTTGGCTTTGTATAATGCCACCTTCGATGAGCAGTGGTTAACGCTAACTAAACATATTACCGACCATGTGATACAACATTTCTACAATGTAAACACCGGTATGTTTTTTTATACTTCTATCAACGATGAACCGCTGATAGCACGAAAAACCGAAATGGGTGATAATGTAATTCCCGCCTCTAATTCTTCGATGGCCAAGGTACTTTATACACTCGGAACAGTTTACGACAACAACGATTATCTGGAAAAGAGTAAACGCGCCTTGCAAAACATGCAGGAGAATATTGCCGGACATCCTTCCTACTATTCTAACTGGGCGATGCTCCTGGACCACTTTACGGATGAGCCCTTTGAAGTAGCCATAACCGGAGAGAAGTCAGCTGAATTAAAACAGGAGTTTGATAAGCAGTTTTTACCCAACTGCATTTTTATTGGCACCCCTTCTCAGTCATCATTGCCGTTGCTAGAAGGCAAACACCAGCCGGGGGAAACGCTCATTTATGTTTGCCGCCATAAAACCTGTCAGCTGCCGGTTAAAACGGTGGCAGAAGCCATGAAGCAAATGGAGGAGAAGTAAGTTGGATAAAAGACAAGGATATTTCTTTAAACTTTGTCTGTTCTTATCTTAAATTTAAACGGCATTATTACCCGGTTATGTTTCGTTGATTAAAATCCTTTTCATGAAAAAGCATCTGTTCATTTAATTCACAGGCTATGAAAATAATCTTCTCTATTGCCTTAGTTGTTTCAGCATTTACATTGAATGCACAAATTTTTGATATCACTTCTTATGGTGCGGTAGGTAACGGAAGTACCATGAATACTGAATATATTCAGGCAGCTATAGACAGTTGCCACAACAACGGTGGAGGTATTGTGCGTGTACCGGTAGGTAATTTTCTGACCTCTACAGTATTCTTAAAAAGCAACGTTATTATTCAAATTGATTCGGGGGCAACTATCACCGGTTCACCTACTGCTGACGATTACCCTGATGTAATTCCATTTATCCGCAGCTATACCGATAATTATACCCAACGCTCAGTGTTTTATGCTGAGGGTCAGCATAACATTGGTATAACCGGTAAAGGAACTTTTCAGGGCAACGGTATATCGGTTTCTTTCTTTAATAATGCCGGTAACAAGCCTTATGGTTTCCGGTTTATATCGTGCACTAATGTACGGTACGAAGGGGTAACACTTCTCAATTCAGGTTTCTGGATGATGCACAATCAGGACATCGATACGCTGGTCATTAAAAACATACACATCGTGAACATGAATTTAGGAAACGGTGACGGCATCAGCATTGACGGCTGTAAGAATGTGTTGGTGGACAGTTGCTTTGCTAATTGTAACGATGATCCGCTGGTGATAAAAACCACTTCGCTTTCTTCGAGTGAGAATATATCAATCAGCAATTGCACGTTGATGAGTTATTCACGAGCTATTAAACTGGGAACCGAAACCCACGGGGCTTTTAAAAACATTCACATCAATAACATTACAGTGCTGCTGAGTACCACTGCGAATATCCCCGCTAAATGCGGCATAAACCTGTCGGTGGTAGATGGGGGAAGCATGGAGAATGTGCTGATAGAGAATGTAACTATGACCGGTATTAAAGTTCCTTTCTCTATCCGCCTGGGCAACCGGGCGCATAAATATACCGATACAGCAGCCGTGCCCGGTGTAGGGTTTATGCGGAATGTAGAGTTACGTAATATCGCTGCTACCGCCAGCACGAATGTGACCAGTTCTGTTACCGGTATACCCGGTTACTATGCAAAGAATATTCGCCTGAGTAATATCGATATTACTTTCCCTGGCGGACAAGCGGCTGTGGGCAGTGGATTCATTGTTCCGGAGAACATAAATGGCGGACCCGAAGCCACTATATTTGGCGATACCCTTCCGGCATCGGGGTTATATGTGCGGCATGTTGATTCCATTCAGCTTTGCAATATTCACTTTCATGCCTTACAACCGGACGCCCGGCCCGATTATGTGTTGGATGATGTGCTGCATATCGACTCTGCTGCGGTCTGCGATTTCACCGGTGTTGAAACTATAAATGAAAGCAGTGTGGTAAACGTATTTCCAAACCCGGTTGCATGGGGTAACTGGCAACTGGAGGTAAGCAACGATTTAATAGGAGAGAAGCTGGCCGTTTACGATGCTTCGGGCAGGGTTGTTCAGCAATTAATGATTGAAAGCAGTCGTTTAAGTATAACTTCCGATAAACTAGAACCGGGTGTTTATTTTATAACTTACAAAAACAGTTCAATAAGGTATTACGGCAAACTGGTGAAGCAATAACCGGTTTGCCGTAATAGGCCTACCGGTTCATCACTATTACTTTTTTAATAGTCGCAGAGCCGTTTACAATAAGGTGTATATAATAGATGCCTGCAGATAAGTTTTCTTCATTAGCATCAATATGCAGATTGTGCTTGCCCCATCCCGGGGTGCCGGTATATATTGTTTTAACCATTGCGCCTATGTTATTGTATAACGCAATGCTGACAACATCATCTCCAACAATGTTGTAACTTAAATTAAAGCTACCGTTACTCGGATTAGGATAAACCTGAAGGGCTGAGTTATCAGCGACCACCTTGTTGATTGCCGTAGGTAATTCATTTGTATACTGGAAATAAGTAACAAACATTTCCCCTTCGGTAGTAAGTGCAAATGAAACAGTATTCGGACCGTTATTAAGGTATGATGCTTCGAAAATTAGACCGTTGTTCATGTCTATTTCCATTAATGGATCGAATGTTTCTACAGCCGGATGGGTATAGTCGTAATAACCTTGATTAAAGGTGTAGTTTTCGTTGTAGTTCCCATCGTAAAACTGCGCGCCTCTGGATCCATCAGAATTACGTTTGAACATATTAAAGCTTTTGCCCCACTGATGTGTATGCGATTGAATGTTCCAGTAATAACGGGTTTCGCCCGGCACAGTATAATTGTAAGACAGCGTATCCCGTAAACCGGTAGGAGGTATTTGAAGTAAAAACGGATTAGTCCCTCCATAAGTTGATAAATCACTTTTCATTTCAACAGCACCTGAACCCGCTGGTTGAGTATAAACGTTAAGATAAGCAGAACAAGCAAGTATCTGGCTGCCGCTGTAATTATGCATATGCAGATTAACCATAAGCGCTTCGGCTGAATCCTGAAAATGAGCGGTGCCGGCAGGCAAAACCAGGTCATCGGTAAATTGCCAAATGCCGATAAACTTGGTATACTGATAAACAAGAATTTGAGTATTAAAATTAGAACCCACCAATGGAGCAACGCCCATTACATTAGCTCCTGCCTGGGTTACACTGCGCATAACAAAATGGTGCGCATTTGGTGGAAGTTTAGCATGCATTTCTGTAATTTCAACATCTGCTGAAAGATTAGGATTGTATACCTGAAGAAATTCAAACTCACCAAGCGGTTGCAAAAATATTGGTCCGAATTTAACCTGATAGCCTTCTTTACCTTCCTGTGCCGGTGTAAGCGGTGCAGTATTTTCTTCTACTCCCAGGCCATTGTAATAATCGTGTATCAGATTGGCGTTATAGGTTATACCTGTGTCTTTTGCTCCGAATATAATCCACTGGCGAACCAGTTCTATTTCTTCTTTCTTTAAAGTATCGCTGTTGTTAGGCATGTTATTTCCTTCTGCCTGAGTTAAGTCGTTCTGTGGATCTAGGCCATGATTTATCTTTCTCATTAAAGAACTGCGAAACGGATAACCCGGTGTTATACGTTTGTAACCTGAATTCAATGCCGCAGGGTTGGTAGGGTCAACATTCACTAACCGGTTGTAAACCTGGGTTGTTGTACCGCTTAAATCTAAGTTGCCTGATGGTTGGGCACCGGCATGACACGCACCGGTACATTTAGCCTGAAAAATTGCATGCACCTGCTCAAAAGTGCTTTGCGATTGTGTGTTCATATAGCATAAACACAATACAATTACGAATGAGTAAACTCTTTTCATAGTTTATTAAGTTGTTTTAAAATGTTGATTTGAGCGAAGCTGAATAAGACGAACAATAATAGAAAAAAGAAGTAATTGAGGAAATAGAATCTCGAAAATATTTCACAGAAATCTTGATTTCTTCCTGCGAATATTTCGTTTTCCTATCTTGCTTGATATAATAGTATTGCATATGACTAGATGTTGAGAAAACTCATCATCCAGCATGTGAACAGTAAAATAAATAAGATGAATTATTTTACCTGCATGTTACTAAAACCCAACGCAAAGCCCCAATGCACCAAACACCTTACCGGTAGTTCCCGTGTGGGTGTAGGTATAGGCATTGCCAAAGGCATCGGTAGTATTGTAAGTAGTGCGGAAACGGTTGCTGCGGAAGTTAACGTTCATGTTAAGGGCTAAACTTGCCTTGCCCTTGCTGTAAAACTTAACGCCAAAGCCTGCAGCTGCTATAGGTCCACCATAGCTTTTGTTACCGTGGTTTTCAGTAAACGGATTGTTAGGATGCGCAGCATAACCGGCCTCTAAATAATAATAAGGGGTTATGCGCTTGCGCAGAATTTCGCCCGAGTAATGAATATAAAGCGGAAGATAAAGCCCGTTGTTAGGGTCGGTATTATCAAAAATATTCTTGCCATCGGACATACGTTTGCTAAACGAAACTGCATCTAAACCAATACCTATACCTACAAAGCCGAAACGACCGAACTTGTAACCATGCACTATGCGAATGGACGCATTGTTGATGCCGGGGCGGAACTCCAATTCAGAAAACGGTTTGCGCTTTCTTAAATAGGCAGGAGCTCTGGAAGTATCGCGGTGATGCATCATAAACGATGGCATCATATGGAAATCATCTTCCCCTCTCGGTGCCGCAACTTCCTGTGTAGGCTGAGGATGCTCTTTAGTAATTTTCTCTACTTCAGAAACCGTAACAGAAAAAATACTCCCTCCGGCAATCTGAACTTTATAACTCACCCCGGGCACTTGCTCTATAATTGAACCGCGGTAAACGTTACCGTTCTTTAAATACATTACGTCTTCCATATTGTTTTGTGCAAAGGCACCGGTAGCTATAAAGAAGAGGGCTGCCGCAAAAAGATATTTTATGTTTTTCATACGTCTGGTTTTTTTATCAAGTGCAAAGATGGTGAATGCCTGCTATAACGCTGTAAAGATTATTTATTTTAACTATTCGGTTCTATAGGGTGTTTTTTAACCTATACAAAACACACGAAACTATCTATTTGTTCTACTGAGTACAATATAAATAGCCTTAGACATCAATATGTCTTCCTGATTTTAGCTCTCAGGGTATCTCCAAATGCTGTGGATTTGTTGTTATCGCAACGGACTTTACTTGAACATTGAATAATAAGCAAATAGCTTATTCAACTGTGCTGTGGTCTTGCTTGTTTGTTTTTGCTCTAAGCTATTAAGTGCAATAGAAACGGGATCAAAAAGAAGTCTGTGGCCGCTTATGTTTTTCAGAAAACGCTTTGTCCTGTCTATCAGCACTTGTGCAAAACGTTTGTTATTAAGAATTGAATGTATTTTAATTTCCAACAGTCTGCTCCAGGCAGATAGATAAAGACTTTTAGAATAAGTGGTGTGCAACAGAGTATCTAATGCTTCCTCGTTTTTCTGAGCTACATAGAATCGCAAGGCTTGTATGAACAGAAGGTAGTCTTTGTTCTCGTCTTTAAAAAATGTGGCCTTATGCTTTTTGAGTAAAGTATCGTATTTATCAAGACTTTTGTCAATCAGAAGAAAGAATAATAAGAAGAAAAAGCCAATCGGATCATAAATTTTGTAGCGAAGCATAATAGCGAGCATCGCCTCTGCATCTTTTATCATAGTTTTTAAATCGGTGTAGTAATATAAGCCAGCGGTAATACGCAGATAAAGAAAGCTGCGAGTCAAATGTTGTTTCGACTTTTCATCTAATTGACTTCTGTCAATAGCCTGCAATGTTATTTTAAGATGACGCTCAAATAAACTTCTGTTGTAAAAATTAAATCGTGATTCAGCAAGCAAATACAAAATCTGACTGTACTCATCACGAGTTGAGTTTCGCAATTCAAGAAACTGTTGTTTGGTTGGTGCAATTTTTCGGTAAGATCCTTCGTTGGGGTTATCAATATATAGAGCAGAACTTACAGTATAGAAATACGACATTGCCTCGTGATACGAATGCTCCGTAGCCTCTTTACGTTTAATTAAGAGCGAACCGATTTGTGCAATATTGCGTTTAGTTTGGTTTCTGCCCAGCCATCGCAACTGTATATCATAACCGTTTAGTAAAGAGTTTAAATTCTTCTCTTTACCGGCTGCCAGCAGTGATTGTTCATTGTAATAGGCTGTTAGCTCCTCGTGGTTGCGTTTATCAAAGAGGTTAGCTAGCTGATTATACCGTACATTCGATTCAGCAAA
>CAIYOV010000378.1 GCA_903927935.1 uncultured Bacteroidota bacterium
ATATAACTTGATGTATTTTATATAACTTTGTTCAAGGAAATACATAACTATGCAAACTTTGAGTATAGGGGTTTCTTTTAAATGCATCTAGAATATCAGGTTGTATTCTTTCACAGTTAATAGATTCATGATAATATTGTGGCAGTTTGCTTAACTGTCCTTGTTGATTTATAGAAGGAGGCATACCACCTAAACCAGACCCTGCACTTGCGCCAGGATTCCACGGGCATCTACTATTAGTCTGATCAGGTCTTTTGATATTTATATTTTCAGTGTTATTAAATGTGGCAATACTTCCCGAAGGAGTATATTCCTTTGTACGTTTATTAACATTATTATGTTGGTTATTTGCGGCTAAATTTGAAACAATACCCTGATTTGTCGCTCCTCCACTTGATCCAAAATATTCCGGTTCAGTAGTTTCACGTTGCGTATACACTTCTTGTTGATCTGAAACAAGATAACCTGTTCCTTCCGTCATAGGTGCTACATTTAAATGGTTAAAATCAAGCAAACTTTCAGTAGTCTCCTTAATTGTGGTAGGAGCCCTATCCGCAGGATTATATGCTACACCGATTGATCCAGTGTTTTGTACATTACCGCATGGTCTAATAGTTCCGACAACATTTTCCTTTCTAGAAGGACGCACCGCTTCCAGCAAAGGAGCCACGACTGCTTTCAATGCGCCATTAATTGCTGTTCCTAAAAATGGCGTGGGTTTTATTGTTGATCTATTGGTAGAATGAAGACGAGTTATACCACGACCATAGTCAAACTTAGTTGGCTCATGTTTACCTACACCTGAAACATTTATTGTCGGTTTTCCTTCACTCTTTACACGTTTAGCAGGTTCATAATATTCGGGGGCATACTGGTTTGTACCATTTATATTTGAGTCAGTTCCAAAATATTCGCTAGTAGTGCATATACGATTTTGATCCTTCATCAGTTCTTCAGGGCGACCAGATTGTGCTTTTTCTAAACCGGTAGTTGTAAACCATCTATCGGGGGTGTTGAGATAAAATTTATCAGGCAAGAATTTTTCAACACGCCCATAGGTATTTGCATCGGGGGGTTGTTGAACATTCCAATTATATGCAGGACCTTCGTGGTTTTCTAAACTGTATGTAAGTTTGGGGTTATTTGTGGTACGCAAATCGTCAACGTTTCTGTCAGCCCATAAATCACGTGCTTCCATTCCAGAGTTAAATCCATTGCTTCCGCATGATGTAAACCCTTTATTTAAACCGGGGGCTACTCGTACTTCTTCCCATGGTTTTACATTTGCCATCTGTGTCCCGGGATTAACACGCGATTTAAAAAAATCTGTAAAATTTGGCATACCATTGGCATATTGCATACCTGCTTGTGGTGCAAAAAGAGGGGCTCTTTCTTCTTTGCATATTTTTTGACTACCGGTTCCACTATAACTGTCTAAAATAGACTCGTGTGTATCGGCGTCCGCTGTTCTTCCCCTGATTTTTGCTCCAAAAAAAGGCACCATATTATTATGGTCAAAATCGGAAGTATTAATAGGGTTACCTGTTAATGACAAAACTGCTGATTGCGAACTCATATCATTATTTTTATTATAAGGATTACCAAATTGAGTATCGTTTGATAGAACACGTTCATCTACGTCGGCATTATAGTATTTGTCGTTTACGGCTGTTCCACTGGGATATTTATTTATGCCACCTCTGATAGTTTCTTGTACATTTGGATAATTTGTTTGTGGCATTTGTGTATTTGGTAAATAATTTTGAGGATTTACTCTACCTTGACCCATATTAGTAAATGCCTCTTTTTTAGCCCTTCTTTGTTGTAGGTGTTCTATTTTTTTATTTGAGTTATTCTTTTTATCACTTGTTGCATAAAATAATCCTGTTGCGGCTAATATTGGGATAATGACTTCCATTATATATATGTTTA
>CAIYOV010000379.1 GCA_903927935.1 uncultured Bacteroidota bacterium
CTGATAAGGTTTTTCAAATAATCTTTAATCTGTTTAATAAAAAGCACCAGCTGCGAATAAAATTCCGAATCGTTATGAACCGAAGTAAGGGTGCCGGGGGCTATGCTCAGCACCACGGCATACACGGCCAGTTTAGTTGAAAAATTCTGCAACCACACCGCTCTGTCGGTGTCGGTTCTTGGTAAATAATAATTGCGTTCCATGTTAATAGGGGTTTATAATTAATAAATAGTTGACTTTAAAAAGTTCCGGCTCCATGTTACCAGCATTTGCGCCAGCTCAACCCTGGCATGGTTGAACCCAGCGCAGGCGTTGTTGAACCCAACAGAGCCGCGGTTGAACCCGACAGCAGAATTTGCGAGCCCAACGCAGGCGTTGTTGAACCCAACAGAGCCGCGGTTGAACCCGACAGCAGAATTTGCGAGCCCAACGCAGGCGTTGTTGAGCCGAACGGAGCCGCTGTTGAACCCGACAGCAGAATTTGCGAGCCCAACGCAGGCGTTGTCGAAGCCGACAGTGCATTTTGCAAACCCAACGGTGTTGTGGTTGAGCCCGACAGCCATTTGAGTAAACCCGTTTTTTAATAAAATAACCCTGCGCATGGCTCAGTTTTGTTTGCTAATGCAAGTATAAAGGCCCCCGGGCTATGGCAGTTACCGAAAATTCCTGATTTTTTTGTTTTCCCCGGTTTGCTTAAATTAGTTCGAAACTTTTAGAATATGGCTTATGATCAGTTCTATAAAGGCTGGATTGCCCAGTTACGTTTTTACTGCAACCTGCCGGGCAATTCGCAAACTAAAGTGTCGGGTAACCTCGATATTAAAATGCAATCGTTTAACGATATTCTCAATAGTTCAAAAGGGGTAAATTCAAAAACGGAGTTCGCTTTGTGGAGAGAGATGGGAGTGGATCATGCCGAAATTCTGAAACTGATTACCGAAGCGGTAGATAAAAAAAGGATAGAATTTGAGGAAGCGGAGAAACGCAGACTCAAAAAAGAGAATTAATGGGGTAATCCGCGCTCCTGCACAGTTGTTGATTTACCAAACAATCCGGCTTTAAATTTTGGTAGAAAAGTAAATAGTATGAAAAATATTGTACGCACCACTATTGGTTGCAATGCAGTAATTTTAGGGGGGGCTTTATAACTTATTTTTCACAAAACAATTGCTGTACTGTAAGGGACAGTTTGTGTATTTATTTTATTGTCTGTTTGCTGTAATTTATATGGGTAAAAAGCTAACAATACAAATTGCACTTCGTTAAATTCACTTATAGTTAATGCCTGACTTTTAATAGAGTTTGTTATGACTATAATCATTGTTTTTGTTTTTTTTTAAACTCAGCTATATGGTTAATAATTACTCCCCACTGTGCCTTTCCGGCATGGTTCCAATGGTTCACAACTCGTCAGCAGTTGCTGATTTACCTAACAATCCGGCTTTAAATTTTGGTCAAAAAATAAGTGGTATGAAAAATATTGCCATAACCCTATTGGTTGCCATGCTGACTGGTATCGCTTCGCAAAATGTAATCGCTCAAATTACCACTAAAACTACCCAAAACACTAAGCTATCTGACGTTAAGGTTACAAACAATGCACCGGACAGAAATTTAATTGCACCGCATATGCCCGATAGTAATGATCCTAATTACGCATCTAAAAAAGAGCAATGGGTTGCAAGCTACCCTGATGAATATGCAAAAGTAAATGCGCTTAGTATGCCCGCTGGTAAGTATTTTATTGATAAAAATGAGTTTGAAAAATTGCCCGCCTACAAAAAAAATGATGTATTGGCTCATCCTGAAATGTATCAGATCGGAGACGATAAAACTAAATAAGTATAAAGCCTGAAAACTAATTTCTGAATTTTAATAGTAACTAAATGAAAGATATGTACGCACCTAAGTTTGAAACAAATTTCTTTAATAATAATGCGGCAACCATTAGGCTGTGTCTTGCAGCTGCGCTTTTTGTAATTTTGTTTTTACCTAATCAATTACAGGCGCAGTGTACTTGTGCGGCTACCGATTATGGATCCGTAAATGTTGCAGGATGGACAGTAGGACAAACTGGATCTCAGGGCTTGGTATATGGTGGTGAAAGAATAACTATCTTCAATACCGTAGCCGGTGGTGTTTACAGCGTATCAACTTGTGGTGCCGGATACGACAACCAACTTACAGCTTATACCACAGGGTGTGTTTTTGTTACAGGCGGATATAACGATGATAATGGTCCTCTTTGTACAGGAAGTTCCGCATCCATACAGTTTACCTCACCAGGTGGTAATTTGTATGTTAAAAACAGCAAGTACAACTGCACTACTAATTCTACAAATACTACGCTTACAGTTAAATTGGTGAGCCTGCCCTGCACCACTGCTACGGCAACCCTTAGCGGTCCGAATCCTACCTGCGGTACTACATGGAATTATTCTTTAGCTAGTTTAGCTAACGGTACAGTTCAGCAATGGGAATATAGTTGGACATCAGCCTCGGGCCCGTGGACCGACTGGGGTGGTGCCGGTTCCAGTACATATACTTGGGGCCCCGGTGGCAGTAATGGTCTTTACGTTCGTGCAAGACTCGTAAACCCTTGCGGAACACAATACTGGACTAACGTAGTTGGTCCTACAACCATACTTGATAACTCGGCACCTACTGCGCCAAGTACGTTTACTACCAGTTGGGCTGGCGACCATTACGTAAATGCGGCATTTAATACCACCGCACCTTCTAATTCTACAGACCCTGCACCAAGTTCAGGGTTTTCAGGTTATAGGTTATGTTGTAGTACCGATAATGCTGGTGGATGTGCTACATGGGTGAGCGGTATTGTAGCTGCCGGAACGGTAGTTAATGTATCGGGTACTAACTTGCCTTCTAATGGAACTTTCCGATATTATACCTGGTATTCTGTAGATGCTTGTGGTAATTATACTGCGGGTGGTGCTGATTATGTAAGATATGATGTAAGCGCGCC
>CAIYOV010000380.1 GCA_903927935.1 uncultured Bacteroidota bacterium
CTGATATGGTTTGGCTGTGTCCTCGGCTGCCCCGTTTATTTTAATCTGGTATTTCGTTTTTTAAAAGATGCCCTAATACCACCGCTAAGGGTTCGCTGTTTTGCATTGGAACAAAAACGATACTAACGCGAACGAGCAGACATCATCTGCGAGTATTAGCTGTAGCATGCTAAGATATTTGGTTATTAATTTTACAGCACCACCTACTGAACAATAGCTAAAATAAATATTTTTTATATTAGCACTGCTCAATTATGAGCAGGTGTTTAGCGGAGAGTGCAACTGGGGAGTTGCACTCTCTTTTTTTACCCGCGCTGCAAATGCTGTTGTATTTACGTCCTCGTTATAGACGAGGACGGGAAGGAATTTACCGGTTTACAATTAGCTTTCTTGCTGCTGTGCCTTGTTTGGTTGAAACATAAACTATGTACACCCCGTTTTCGTTAAGTTGTAAACTCATAGTTTGCTGAGTAGCCGGTGTTTTTATTATTTGCTGACCAAGAAGGTCTGTTACCATAATTTCAGCGGTGCCGGCTGGAAGCAGAATTGTAAACAATCCGCTTGTTGGATTAGGATAAATAGCTATAGATATTTGATCGTTCGTCATTTGAGATATACCGGTTGTAAACGAGGATGTATTTGATTGAACTGAATTATAACTGATACTTCTTTTCATTGATGGAGTGCAGGCCACAGGCTTTGCTACCTCTACCAGATACCGTGCATTAGGCAATTGAGCAAGGTCAGTGTAGGTGGTTTGCCCGAAGCTTAGAGAGTCTATTACATGCCAATTGTTCGTTCCTAAGTCATCGCGCAGAATACGATATTGAGAAAACGTGAAACCCAAATAGTCGTTCCATATCAGGTTAACGCCTTGTGGAATTGCCGCGCTAAGTTGAAGATGAATAGTTTGGTGCAGGGCGCTTAACGAACTTTCGTTACCGGATGTATCTAACATGGTCATTTTATATTTGTAGGAGGCGATCTTAGGATTGATGCCATTTGTATTATCGGTAAATTCACTCAAATCGCTGTTAGCAACACTACCCACTAGTTGATACACGCTTGCTACTTCGCGGTAAATTCTAAAGCTATCGATAGTTGTGTTAGGTGTTTTTTCCCAAACAATTATGTTTTCGGTAGATGTGTTATCAACCGTAACCATACAAATTGGCGGAACCAATAAGCTACAATTCAACAGTGCCGAAACATTGCTGCTCATGTTATTAGTTACCGCTAAATCGGGTTTCCCATCAGCGTTAAAATCTGAGCTGATAACTGAAGAAGGATTATCGCCTACAGTAAAATTTATAGCAGCATCAAAACCACCTGACCCATTATTCCTCAATACAGACACCACGTTTGAACCATTCGTTACTGCTAAATCAAGTTTGCTATCCCCGTCAAAGTCAGTGCTGATTGCTGAATTAGAATACGAGCCTGTGGCAAAGTTTGTTGGTGCACTAAAACTACCTGCCCCATTACCTAATAATAACGACACATTATTTGACCCGTAATTTACAGTTACCAAATCGACTTTGTTGTCTCCGTTTATATCTGCACTTATGATGTAATAAGGATTACTGCCTGCCGTAAAACTAGTGGCAGTACCAAAGCTGCCGGCACCATTGCCAAGTAATATAGAAACACCACTATTATAATTTGCTACTGCCAAATCGGCTTTGCCGTCTCCGTTAAAATCTGCACTGCATACTGAAGAAGATTGACTAACTATAGCAAAGTTGACAGGGGCGCCAAAGCTGCCTGTGCCATTGCCTATTAATATTGATACATTGCTTGCACCACCATAAGACACCGCCAAATCGGCTATGCTATCTCCATTAAAATCAGCACTGATTACTGAAGAAGGGTTGTTGCCTACCGTATAGTTAACTGCTGTATCAAAACCGCCTGTGCCATTACCTATTAAGATTGACACATTGTTTGACATGTTATTTGCAATTGCCAAATCGGCTTTGTGATCTCCGTTAAAGTCAGAGGTGGTGATTGATTTAGGAGAACTGCCTACTGTAAAGTCAGTTGCCGTGCCAAAAGCGCCATTCCCGTTGCCAAGCAATACCGAAACACTGCCCGGTCCGCTGTTTGTTACCGCCAAATCGGTTTTGTTATCACCGTTAAAATCGGCTTTAGTTATGGAACTGGGGCTATAACCTCCCAATGCAAAGTTTGTTGCAGCCGAAAAACACACCTGTGCATTAGCATTCGAAGTTCCAATGCCAAGGCTTAAAGTTGCAATTGCAGCTATTGCAAAAAGCAGATTTATTGTTTTCATCTTATAGTTTTTAGCCTTAAACGGCTGGAGTTTTCAGTAATGCCACATTCTTGAAATGGTTGCCTGCCTCTATTTTTCAAATGTAATAATTACTTCTAGGTAAAGTAA
>CAIYOV010000381.1 GCA_903927935.1 uncultured Bacteroidota bacterium
GTGGGGTAGATAAGAGTGGCGATCTATGGGGTATTCGTTATGCTGAATTTGTACCATCAATTGTGAAAGGAATGCAAGAGCAACAAAAAATAATAGATGACCAGCAGGAAACGATTAAAAAACAACAGCAGATTATTTCTGAAGTTCTGAATAAACTAGAAGCTTTTTCCACCCAATTAAAGGATATCAAAAATTGTTGCTCCGGAAAAAGTGATGGTGGTTCGTCACCATCCGTAGTCACATTTTCACAGCTTTTCAATGCAGTACCTAACCCAAGTTCCAATTCAACCGTTATTTCCTATTTTGTTCCAACCTTTGCTAATTCTGCAAGAATTGAGTTATCAAACGGTTCAGGAAATATTTTACAAAGTTTCCCTTTGCCAAGTTTTGGAAATTCTTCCACCACTATCAAGACCGACAATCTTGCAAGTGGCACCTATTATTATTCTCTAATTGTTGATGATCGTTTAATCGATACAAAAAGGCTTAATGTAATTTTCTAAAGAACCATAAACAAAACCAACTTCGCATTTGCAAAATCAGAACCTCCGAGGCTTTCAAAGTCTTGGAGGTTTTTATTAAACAAAATTCGGGTATTACAGTAAATAGAAAAAGTAAACATTACGCAGATTGCAATAATACAGGCTCACTAAGCCTCCCAGCTATTTTGAGCTTCTCATGCATCTTGTCAATTTCACGATCTTTGTAAATCTGCGCAATGGCGACATACCGGAAAAACTCTTTGCTCATAGGAGAATGACCCGATATACTGCGAACAATATGTTCCGGCACTTCAAGCGTTAGCATAGTGGTAATGGCAGTTCTCCTCATGGTGTGAGAACTTACATGGTCGCAAAAGCGAAATTTTCCGCCTTCTTTTTTTATTTCTTTCATCACCCCTCTTTTCTCTCGATATTTTCCAATCGGTTCTACCCAACCAGCCTTTTCAATCATCTCCTTAATGTATTTGTTCAAATTGAACTTGCTTATTTTGGGTAAGAGAGTTGGATAATCTCCTTTATACTTATTTATTATCTCAACGGCATAGTCCGGTAATTTAACTTGAGTATATGTTTTAGTTTTCTTAGAACGAACGGATAAGTAATATTTATTATTCGCCATAAGAATATTCGCTTTCGATAAGTTCATGATATCTGAAAAGCGCAAGGCAATAGTGCATCCAAAAACAAAAGTATCCTTCGTCCGTTTTAATCTTCCCGGTAGCGATTCCTCAAAATCCTTATTGTAAATCAAAAAGTGTAGTTGTTCAGGGGTTAAAACAATAACCGGAATTTCTTCCTTATACACATATAATACCTTTTGAAAATCTCCTATATCTATCAGTAATTCATTCTTTACGTAATTAAAAAATGCCCTAATCGTTTTCATGTGCGAGCCCACATAGTTATCGTGATGTTGCCGGGTATTGTGCATGTAATCTGTAAACTTCCTGTAAAACTTCCTCCAGTAGTTTCGTTCAATAATCAGTTGCCGGTGGTTGAGTCCTTTTATTTTTCTGAAACGCAGCTCGAACTTTTTCTCAACGCAAAAATCTGCAAGATTCTTGCGGACGTATACATAAGTTTTAATTGTATCTTCCCTATACAGATTTCCATTAGGCAAGCGCTTCCTTCCTGTGTGAAGGTCGCTGAGAAGTTTATCATAAAGTTGAAAAAAATCGAGAGTTTGATTACTTGTTTTAGTGATCATTGCTTCATTTTTTAATGAAGCTTTTCTTTTGTTTATTGTAAATCAGAATAACAGAATCCTTATCGGCTTTGAATATTTTTAAGCCCTGCCATTCATCTTTATCAGAAAAGCTTTTTGTCTTCCCGTTAACGGTAAGCAGGGCATACGTTTTTTTTGAATCTTTGTTCCTAATTAACCCATTAAAACTAATACTTGGCCAAGGAATTTCA
>CAIYOV010000382.1 GCA_903927935.1 uncultured Bacteroidota bacterium
CAGAAATGCGAATTTGCATTTTGGCAGCTTTGAGAATGCTGACAAATGTCAATGCATGAAATGATACATAAACATAGAGTTGGCTTGGAACACAAAGCAAAAATTGATACGTTGGTCTTCTGTTAAACTCGCCTCATCGATATGTTTGGTTTAAACTTTCGTCTTCTTCGCAGATACCGTGAAATCATCGGCATTCTGATTAAGTACGGATTTCAGGATATTCTTGCTGATGCGGGATTGTCGTTGCGTGCAAGATTTATTGAAGCATTTCTTCCTAAAGAAATGGTCAGCAACATTCACAAATACACCAAGTGGGAAAGGATAAGGATGGCTGCGGAGGAATTGGGAACTACCTATATAAAGTTTGCGCAAATTCTCAGTAACCGGCCAGATGTAATTCCTTTAGCACTGGTAACCGAGTTTGAAAAACTGCAAACCAACGTTCCTCCTTTTCCGGCAGAAGAAGCACGAAAAATTATTGAAGAAGAAATAGGGAAGAGTATTGAAACGGTGTTTGATAATTTTATTGATGAGCCGTTTGCAAGTGCATCTATTGCACAAGTACACAAGGCGCGATTAAAGGACGGAACTACAGTTGTGCTGAAAGTTCGCAGACCGGATATACTTGAAAAAATAGAACAGGATATTGTTATTATGAAATATTTCGTGCGCATTATGGAAGGGCGCGGATATTTTGTAAACCTTGATCCGCAGGGAATTGTCCGCGCCTTTGAAAATGCTATTCATAAGGAGCTGGACCTTTCGCACGAAGGATACAACCTGCAACGGTTTGCAAGCAATTTTGCTACCAGTGATATTGTTTTTGTACCGAAATATTATCCAAAATATACCACCAAGAAATTGCTGACGATGGAGTTTGTGGATGGAGTTCATCCTTATGACACAGAAGGATTGGCAAGAATTGGCGTAAGCTCACATGAACTTGCCGTTAACGGTATGTTTGCTTTGTTCCAACAAATTTTTGAACATGGTTTTTTTCATGCTGACCCGCATCCCGGAAATTTATTTGCCATGCCCGGTAACAAAGTTTGCTTTATTGATTTTGGAATGATGGGCACTGTGCTGAAAAGCGATGTGGAATTTTTTGCCGACATTGTTTACGGAGTTACCGCTAAAAAGTCGAAACGTTTGATTTGGGGTTTAAAGAATATTGCCGTGAGCCAGCAGTTTGACGGAATAAAGTCGTTTGATTATGAAGTGGAAGATTTAATTCAGGATTATCACTCATTGCCTGCCGACAAAGTAAATATGTCGGAACTTTTTAATCGCCTGCTTGATTTGGTAAACAAGTACACCATTAAAATGCCTCCCGATTATTTTTTGCTGTCTAAATGTTTGGTAACTATTGAAGGAGTTGGACACCGGCTTGACCCGCAATTGAATATTATTGATGAATTGACTCCGCACATCAACAAGACGCTGGCCAATGAATACGGCCCGCTGAATATTTTAAAAAAACTGGTTGGTGCTGCCCGCGATACCCTGTCACTGATAGAAGATCTCCCGAATGATGTACGCGATATAATAGGAAAGATTAAAAGAGGGGAACTGAGAGTGACCATAGAACATGAGGGCTTAGATTCGCTGACAAAAATTATTGATTTAGCCAGCAACCGTATTGCGGGCGGGTTCCTTATTGGTTCTATGCTTATGGCTTCGGTTATTCTGATTGCTGTGCGGTTTCCGCCACTCTATTTGCATATTTCAATAATAGGTGGCATTGGATTGATGTTAGCCGCTATCCTAACCATTCGAATGCTGTTTACTATTTTCAAAAACAGGAAGTATTAGGCAATAATGAAAATTGATGCGGTTGAAATAATTCTGTACGTTACCAATCAGGAATTGAGTGCGGATTTTTATGCCGCTGTTCTTCATCAAAGCCCAACATTGCATGTGCCAGGCATGACAGAATTTGCTGTTACCGAAAGTGTGAAGCTTGGTTTAATGCCCAATGCGTGCATTGCAAAAATATTAGGCAATAAAACACCAAACCCCGAAACCGGAACCGGAATACCCCGTTGCGAATTGTATTTAATGGTACAAAACTTAGAGGAAGAATTTAACAACGCCCTCCTTGCAGGAGCAAAACTGATTAGTGCCATTGCCGAAAGAAACTGGGGCGACCGTGTTGGTTATCTGGCCGACCCCGATGGGCATGTTATTGCTTTGGCGGAAAAGATTCGGTCTTAGCAGGTTGCTTCGGCTTTGCAATATCCTGGATTAACCTCGCGACAGGATACAGAAATTGACACCCGACTTAGACAGAAAATTGGATTCTCGGTATTTAACAATATCTGCTGCCTCTGCCCTTCGGGCACCTCCCTGGATAAGCAGTTTTTTAATGTCATGAGCGCGCTGGCGTATGTTATGCGTGCATTGGCGTGTGTCATGAGTGCGCTGGCATATGTCATGGGCACACTGGCGTGTGTCATGGAGGCGCTGGCGTATGTTATGGGCTTACTTTCGTATGTCATGGGCGCGCTGGCGCATGTCATAAGCTTACTGGCGTGTGTAATGGGCGCACATGCATATGTCATTGTCAAATTGGCGTATGTCATGGGTGCGCTGGCGTATGTTATACCAAAAATGGGGTAACCCATAGTAAGTAAAAGGCTGGAAGAGATTTTGTTTTGCCTATAACCCTCCTGCTTTACATAGCAAGAAAGTGTAAAGAAGAATAACGGTTAATGTGATTGAATTTCCGTCAGAGCTAAGGTGAGGACTTTATGAATAACACTTCGGGTAATTTACGAAAGAAGTTTACTCCCATTTATCTCTATCGGTCAAATCATTTTCTTCCGCTTCTTTGTAGGGGTTTTTGTGGGTAATGCTCATTTCTAAACCTTCGCGGTTTTGCTGTTCAAGTGTCCAGGAGTCGGTAAGTGAGGTTTCTATCCACAGGTTGCCGCTTCTGCGAAATACCTGTGCCGATAGACCAAAATTTTTCCAGAGTTCATTTTCCAGGTCTTTCACTTTTTCATCCTTCATTACTATAAGTTTTCCATCGGTTTGTTGTTTGCGGCAGGCAGCTAGTTTTTTAGTATTAGGAAACATTTTTGATTTAGGCAATGCCTTATCCTCTTTGTGCGGGGCATCAAAAAATTCGAGTTTCAGAAAAGGAAACTCTTTGCTAAAGTCGCCCTGCACCTCGCTGATAGTTTTTGAACCGTTGATTAAAATTTCCATACCCTTATTTTTTATGACAACAACTATGCTTGGTGCAATCTGTTTTACTCAACTCGGGGCTCACATATGGAATACCCAAATTCATTCCGCGTAAAATCAGCACACAGGCCATTATTCCAACAAACACCGGCACCGCCTTCCTTATTTTATTTCTCCATTCTACACTTACGGCATTTGATGCCATTGAAACAAACAGCATTGCCGGCAATGTACCCAACCCAAACATCATCATGAACAAACTTCCTTTTGCAGCGTCACCGGTGGCAATGGCACCTGCCACACCTAAATAAACCAACCCGCAGGGAAGCAGCCCGTTCAACACACCAATTAAAAAGAGCGATGCAAAACTTCTTTGCCTGAATAGCTTACTCAACAAAGATTTCACTTTTGATATGAAGGGAACGATGACTTTAGTCAACCCGATGTCTGAACTTAATCGTGAAGGGAAAAGCAAACCGAATAAAATCAACACACCCAAGGCAATAGATAAACCCTGCTGATAACCTCCTATCACAAATCCTTTTCCGAGCAAACCGAACAGCAAACCGAAAATTCCATAGGTGGTTATCCTTCCTATGTTATAGATAATGCCACCAGCAATTCGTTTGAACTTACTCTCTCTTCCCATGGGCAAGGCCAAAGCAATAGGCCCACACATGCCTATGCAGTGGAAACTTCCCAGAAAACCAAGCGATAATGCTGCTAATAAAAATTCCATTTTGCATTACTGTTAACCGTTAACTACCATCCGTCAACTACTGAATATTTATTGTGCCTTCATTGTAATAGCTCACTCCACCGGCACTCCAGTCAATTTTCATTTCGTAAACCCCATGCTTAAATTTTTCGGAACTCACCTGACAAAGACCGGTTGAATCGGGCGAACAACTCACTGTAAAATCTCTCTTAGCTTCAGACGCATTGTAGAATAAAATTTCTGCTTTAATATTCTTAGCCACCATTTCTACCGGAAACATAATTGCTACTTTATTACCTATTACGTTCCAGCTTGGTTGTTCTTTCAGGCTATGCGTTCTTTTTTGTTTATCTACCTGATCCTGAAATTTTAATTCTTTAGCGTAATAGTCGGGCGTTACCAAATCATCCTTTACGGTAGTTGTTTTCCATACCATAAAAAGAATGAGCACAACAAAGCTTCCATAAAGAATCACTATGCGCCAGCCCCAGTTTATTTTTTCCATAATAGCTGATTTACTTAGTTGTTCGGTGCTACAAAATTTGTTTTTACTTCCTGAATTTTTCTATCGCCACTATAAACTCCTATTTCAATTTTGTTTTTTCGGTGGTGTAAATCGTTCTTATCCACTATTACAAAAAACACTCCATCCCCCACTGCTTCAGCCGGAACCTCAAGCGGTTTCCCAACCATCCGTATTTCACCATGCAGATCTCCCTCCTCTTCTAATTTCAATTGCACCGGAATATTCCTCCGTGTTTTGTTGATGAGTTTAATGTTATAGATGTTGCTGATTTTGTTGTCTGGTTGTTCCTGATAAAGCATTCCCTGCGCGCGCATAATAGTTGCCTGAATATCTTTTCGTGTAACTAAAAAAGCGGTAAGCACACCAAGCAGAATTACAAGCACTACAATATATGCTCCGGTTCGCGTAGTCATATGCAGTTTTTCGCCTTTCTTAATATTATTTTCAGAAGCATACCGAATTAAACCGGTTGGCCTGTGAACACGGGTCATGATAATATCGCAAGCATCAATACAGGCAGTGCAGTTTACACACTCCATTTGTGTTCCGTTACGAATATCTATTCCGGTAGGGCAAACACGTACACAATCGAAACAATCAATGCAGTCGCCTTTCTTTTCAGTTTCGTCTTTATGGATTTTGCTTCTGGGTTCTCCGCGCACATAATCATAAGCTACCAAAATTGAATTCGGATCGAGCATAACCCCCTGTAATCTTCCATAAGGGCAAACAATTAAACAGGCTTGCTCGCGGAACCACCAATACACAAAAAAGAAAGTGCTTGTAAAAATTATTAAGGGTATAAAAATGTCCCAGTGAGAAGAAATACCATCTTTCATTAATTCCAACACGTGATCCATTCCTGTTAAATAAGCAAGAAAATAATTGGCAATAATGAATGACATGGTGAAGAAGGCAATGAACTTGCCGGTGCGTTTCAGAATTTTTTCTCCGTTCCATGGCATATCTTTCAAGCGTCTCTGCTTTTCGGCATCACCATCAATCCAATATTCTATTTTCCGGAAAACCATTTCCATAAAAATAGTTTGCGGACAAACCCAGCCGCAGAAAATTCTCCCAAACACAACCGTAAAAAGAACTACAAACACGATAAACGTGAGCATGGCCAGAGCAAATACAAAAAAATCCTGCGGCCAGAAAATCATTCCGAACAGAATAAATTTTCGTTCGAAGATGTTAAATAAAAAAAGCGGCTCATCATGTATTTTTATCCAGGGGAGCGAGAAGAATACAATGAGATAAAAAATACTTACTATGGTTCTGCCATTGTAAAGTTTGCCATGCGGACGCTTGGCAAAAACCCAATTGCGTTTACCATCTTTGGTAATGGTGCCGAATGAATCGCGAAAAATTTCGTCAGGTGCACTCATTTCATTTTTTGTTCAGAGAAAAGGGTTACCGGTAATCGGCAGTAGCCGATTACTGACCTCTTTTTCGTTTAGTTTTTATTTTTTCGTTGAATCTGCTACTGCAACTATTGTTGAATCGGTTTTTACAATACCTGCTTCAGTAAATAAATCTCCCTGTGGTGCTTTTGCGTTAGGAGGATTGGTGCCATGTATAGAATGTATAAAACTGATTACATTTTTTATCTGCACCGCACTCAAATCCGTTGCCCAACTCTTCATACCCTTTGCCGGCCAACCGTATTTTACTGTTTTAAACAAGTCGTTTGCAGTACCTCCATGAATCCAGTAATCATCGGTCAAATTGGGGCCTACTAATCCTTCCCCAAAATTTCCATGACAAGCCGCGCAAGTGGTTTTAAAAATATCCTTTCCTTCTGTAATACCTGCTGCATCAGCAAATTGCACATTACTTTCATCTACATTCAACGCATTCTTTTTGTTATACGCATCTACATCAATTTTTGCCTGTTGCACCTCCGCAACATATTCGTCATGGCTCGATGGCCCGCCACCTATGTAGAAATAGAAGAGATAGCAAGCCGCCCAAACAATAGAAATGTAAAAGCTGTATTTCCACCAAGGCGGAAGAGCATTATCCAACTCGCGGATGCCATCATAGTTATGGTCAAGCAGAATGTCTTTTTCTTTTTCAACAGCAACACTCGCGTTGATATTGTCGAAGAAATGTGGAAGTTGAAACCCGAATTGCTTCGTTTCTTTTTTCTCACCCGCAATTTCTGCAATTAATGAACGGATAGTAATAAGCATCCAAATAACAGCTATCAACTCAATGCACAAAACAGTTGCACCTACCCATACATCAAAGTTTGTGGGTAATTGAAAAGTTTTTTCTCCAGTCGGTGCTGCTGCTCCACCCTGTGCGAAAAGAAAATTGGCGCAAAGCATAAGCAGAACAATACTTGCAGTTTTAGCAGCCCGTTTATCCAAAACAATTTTGGTCAGGCTTACCATTACATTGCCCAGCATAAATACGGCAAGCAGCAATACTGCACAGGCAGCAATTAATAGATATAACATGGTGCTATCGGTTGATGAAGCAGAAGCAACCGGTGCAGCAGCAAGTGGTGTGGGCTGAGCCCATGAAACTGCGCACACGAAAAATGCGGTGCCGAGGAGTAGATTTTTTTTGAACGATTTTATCATGACGATTCGTTTTTTTGATTTTAAAATTTATTGAAGAGGTAACTGCTCAATTTCTTTTATGTAATTTTTATCGGCTTTCATTGTAATGAATAGCATTGCAACAAACACGAACACAAAAATGAACAAGGCTATATTTGGATATATATTCACGCTATCTATTGAAGCAGCATAATTTCTAAAAAATGAAAACATGGTTTTTGTTTTAAACGGTTATTTAATCCCTGCTTCCGCAACTTTTGGTTCTCCTTTAATATCGGTTCCAACACGTTGCAGATATGCAATCAGCGCAATGATTTCTTTTTTCTCGCTGCAGATGATATTATCTTTTTTAAGATTTGCCTGCACCTTCAATGCTTGCTTTTCCAAATCTTCGTTGGCAATTTTATCGTACCCCTTTGGATATGGCACTCCTAAGGTCTTCATCACACGAATTTTCTTCGCGGTATTGGAAATATTCAAGTCATTGTCCAGCATGTGCGAATATGATGGCATGATAGAACCCGGACTCATCGTGCGCGGGTCATCCATGTGATTATAATGCCAACTATCCGGATATTTTCCTCCTTCGCGTGCCAAATCAGGGCCGGTACGTTTAGAGCCCCACTGGAAAGGATGGTCGTAAACAAACTCTCCTGCTTTTGAATATTCACCATAACGCGCCACTTCGCTACGGAACGGACGAATCATTTGCGAATGACATACATAACATCCTTCACGCACATACAAATCGCGACCCTGTAACTCCAATGGTGTATATGGTTTTACGCTGGCAATAGTTGGTATATTGCTTTTGATTAAGAAAGTCGGAATCATTTCAATGGCGCCACCAATAATTACAGCGATAAAGGCAAACACTAACAATTGAACCGGTCTACGTTCAACCCAACGGTGCCAATGTTCGGTACCATGAGCGGCATAATTTTTCTCCAAAGCAGGTGCTTCTGCATCTTCATTGGCAAGAAAATTTCCCTGCTGCATGGTTTTAATCAAATTAAAAATACCGACAAGCGCACCGGTCAAATAAAGCGCACCACCAAATGCACGTGTCATGTACAGTGGCATAATAGCAGTTACTGTTTCTAAGAAGTTAGGATACTTCAGAATTCCCTCAGGCGTAAATTGTTTCCACATAAAACTTTGTGTAAAGCCCGCCCAATACATTGGAACCGCGTAGAAAAGAATGCCGAGTGTGCCCAGCCAGAAGTGAATGTTCGCGAGTTTCTTGGAGTAAAGTGTGGTACGGTACATTTGCGGTATCAGCCAGAACAGAATTCCAAAAGTGAGGAAGCCGTTCCATCCAAGCGCACCAACATGCACGTGAGCTATAGTCCAGTCAGTATAGTGTGAAATTGCATTTACGCTCTTGATAGAAAGCATAGGACCTTCGAAAGTTGCCATACCATAAGCGGTAACGGCTACCACATAAAATTTAAGAACAACATCATCACGCACTTTATCCCATGCACCCCGCAGTGTCAGAAGTCCGTTTATCATACCACCCCAACTTGGCATAATCAGCATAATACTGAATGCAGTTCCGAGCGATTGAGCCCAGTCAGGCAAAGCAGTGTAAAGTAAATGGTGAGGGCCGGCCCAGATATAAAGGAAGATGAGCGCCCAAAAGTGAATAATGGATAAACGATACGAATACACCGGACGATTCGCTGCCTTCGGCAAGAAGTAATACATCAAACCTAAATATGGTGTGGTTAAGAAAAACGCTACCGCATTGTGTCCGTACCACCATTGCACTAACGCATCCTGCACACCGGCATATAAACTATAGCTTTTAAAAAGCGAAACCGGAATCTCGAGCGAATTTACAATGTGCAGCATGGCAACTGTAATCCAGGTAGCAATAAAAAACCAGATGGCCACATACAGGTGTCTTTCCCTTCTGGTTAAAATGGTTCCGAATATATTAATACCGAACACTACCCAAATAAGAGTGATCATAATATCAATAGGCCATTCCAATTCCGCATATTCTTTACCGGTAGTAATACCGAAAATAAGTGTGCATGCTGCGGCAACTATAATCAACTGCCATCCCCAGAAATGTATTTTACTAAGTGTATCGTTCCACATTCTTGCCTTGCAGAGACGTTGAAGTGAGTAATAAACTCCCATAAAAATTCCATTACCCACAAAGGCAAAAATTACCGCATTAGTATGAAGCGGACGAAGACGACCAAAGGTGGCGTATTCAATAAAATTAAGTTGTGGAATAAAAAATTGTAGCGCTACAATAAGCCCTACCAGCATACCCACTGCGCCCCACAAAAAAGCGGCATATCCGAAATTACGGACACTGGTATTGTCATAACTGAATTTTTCTACTTGCATTTGCTATTGTTTTGGTGAGAAGAAGATTTTACTGGATTATCAAAAAGAATACGAACCGAGGGCGTATAGTC
The DNA here is from genome assembly GCA_903927935.1 of uncultured Bacteroidota bacterium. Taxonomy (GTDB): domain Bacteria; phylum Bacteroidota; class Bacteroidia; order Chitinophagales; family LD1; genus Bog-950. Next base: position 9,445 of record CAIYOV010000382.1, read on the forward strand.
GTCATCAAACTGTCCGCCAACTACGCTGTAGATAAATGCTGCCAAAAAACCAAGGGCAAAAATCAAGCTAATGCCAATAAGTACAAACATTACATCCATCTATCGTTGTTTTGTGCCGCAAATATGTTCGCGGATGATGCCAAAGATTATGACAAAAATAAGTGGGTTGATATGATTTTTATCAGTAGACCTCAGCGTGCTTTTTTCTACAAATAATCTACAGAAGCAGATCTGAAAAAACTTCAATACTATTTCCTATTACAGCAGATTATTAAAGGCCACTCAAAATTTGCAGTTTTTGCCACCTCGAGTTACGATCTGATTCTGCCTGAAGAAGAAACTGCTCTGCTAAATCAGGATTCTTTGCTTTTATAACCTTAAAGCGGTTTTCATTGTACATAAAATCTTTTATCGGCAGGGTAGGTTCTTTCGAATCAATCACAAATCGTTGTCCTTTGGGTTTCAACGGGTTGAAATGAAAGAGTGGCCAGTATCCCGACTTCACGGCAATGTTTTGTTCTGACGCTCCGTGACTCATATCTATACCATGTGCAATACAATGGCTGTAAGCAATGATGATAGAGGTGCCGGGAAATGCCTCCGCTTCAAGCAAAGTGCGCACCGTGTGCGAATCATTACCGGCCATGGCTATCTGTGCTACATAGGCATTGCCATGCGCAATGGCTTGCATTGCTAAATCTTTTTTACCTGTCAGTTTTCCGTTCACTGCAAATTTTGCACTTGCACCCAATGGTGAAGCTTTTGATTTCTGCCCACCAGTGTTGGAATACACTTCGGTATCGAGAACCAGAATATTTACTTTCTCTCCAGTTGAAAGTACATGATCTAATCCGCCATAACCGATATCATAAGCCCAGCCGTCACCACCCACAATCCAGATAGATTTTTCGGCCAGAAAATCGGCAAGGTGCAACAGGTTATGTGCCGCAATGGTTTCCATGTTAGCGATTCGTCCTTTCAGTTCCTTAATCAAATCATGCTTGGCAATTATTTCCGCTTCGGTTTTATCTGGAGCATTTACAATTTTATTCACCATATCTTCTCCAATAAGCGGACGCATTTCATCCAGCAACATCAGAGCGAGTTCATGTTTCTTTTCACAGGCCATTTTAATTCCCAAACCAAACTCAGCATTATCTTCAAACAACGAATTGGCCCATGCAGGTCCGCATCCGGCATTATTAGTAGTCCATGGCGTAGTGGGAAGGTTGCCACCAAAAATTGATGAGCATCCGGTGGCATTAGCCACTATCATTCGCTCGCCAAATAACTGCGTGAGTAATTTCAGATAAGGCGTTTCGCCACAACCGGCACAGGCTCCTGAAAATTCAAACAATGGCTGAAGAAACTGCGAACCCTTCACGGTATTTTTATTTAATCGCGTGCGGTCAACTTCGGGCAGTGTTAAAAAGAAATTCCAGTTTTCAATTTCGTCTTTCTGCACCTTGCCTACCTCTACCATGTTTACAGCTTTATGCGTTGGGTCTTGCTTACTCGAAACCGGACAATACTCCACGCACAGCATACAACCGGTGCAATCTTCTGTAGAAACCTGAAGGGTGTAGGCCTCTTTTGTTTTATCCCATTCCTTGCCAACAGGGTCGACATGCTTAAATGCTAACGGTGCTTTACTCAGCAGTTCCCTATCATAAACCTTGGGGCGTATAGCAGCATGCGGACAGATGAGAAAACATTTTCCGCACTGAGTGCATAACTCTTCGTCCCATACCGGAACAGCATCTGCAATGTTCCGTTTCTCATATTTAGTAGTTCCTGAAGGAAAAGTTCCGTCAACGGGGAATGAACTTACAGGTAGTTCATCACCATCACCCGAAATTATTTTCCCCAAAACCTGTTTTACAAAATCAGGGGAATCATCAGGCACCACTGCTTCCAATGATTTGTTGCCGATTACGTAACCGGCATAATCAATCTCATAAAGGTTTGCCAGTGTTTTATCTACCGCTTCATAATTTTTCTGCACAATGGCTTCTCCCTTTTTCCAATAGCTTTCGTAGATAGCTTCTTTAATTTTTTCAATGGCTTCCTGGCGCGGCAATACATTGCTGATGGCAAAAAAGCAGGTTTGTAAAATGGTATTGATACGATTACCCATACCGGTTTCTTTAGCCACGGTATAAGCATTGATGGCATAGAACTTTAGGTGCTTTTCGATAATCTCTTCCTGTATTCTCTTGGGAAGCATGCTCCATATTTTGTCCTTCTCGTATGGGGTATTCAACAAAAATACAGCCCCCGGTGCTGCATTTTTCAGGATATCATATTTATTGAGGAAATTAAAATGATGGCAGGCTATAAAGTTTGCCGAACTTACGAGATAGGTAGAACGGATGGGCTTGGTTCCAAAGCGCAAATGTGAAACTGTCAGCGAGCCTGATTTTTTGGAATCATAAACAAAATAACCCTGGACATAATCATCGGTCTTTTCGCCTATGATTTTAATGGAATTTTTATTAGCGCTTACTGTTCCATCCGCACCAAGCCCGAAAAACAAACCGTTGAATAAATGCTGTGCATCCAGTGTGAACGCTTTATCATAAGTTAAACTGGTATGCGTTACATCATCTTCAATACCGATAGTGAAATGGTTTTTAGGATGTTCTTTTTTCAGCTCATCAAAAACGGCTTTCACCATAGCAGGAGTAAATTCTTTTGAAGATAAACCATACCGGCCGCCAATCACAAAGGGCATTCGCTTTCCGGTCTGTTCCTGTACCAGCGCTTCATGCAAAGCATTAATCACATCCATGTATAATGGTTCACCAATACTATTAGGCTCTTTACAGCGATCGAGTACGGCAATGCCTTTTACCGTGGTTGGTATTTGTTTCACAAAATCGGAAATCGAAAAAGGACGAAATAACCGAACATTAATCATGGCAATTTTCTCTCCTTGCTCATTTAAATAATCTACCATTTCCTGAACAGCAGAAGCACCTGAACCCATAATAATAACCAGCCGCTCTGCCTCAGGATGACCGTAAAAATCAAACAACTTATATTCCCTTCCGGTAAGTTTCTGGAATTGTTCCATCTTCTCTTTTACAATATCCGGAACCTTTTGATGGTAGGAATTGGCGGCTTCACGGTTTTGAAAAAACACATCAGGGTTTTGAGCAGTACCTCTTATAAAAGGATGATCGGGAGATAAACCCCGATCACGGTGAGCATTGATGTCATCCATGTCGAGCATCTTTTCAATTATCTCATCGGGAATAATTTTCACTTCACTCAATTCGTGCGAAGTGCGAAAGCCATCAAAAACATTCAGAAACGGAATACGCGTTTTCAAAGTGGATGCTTGTGCAATCAAAGCCATGTCCATAGCCTCCTGAGCATTACAGCCAAACAAAGTAGCCCAACCTGCTCCGCGCACGGTCATCACATCACTATGGTCACCAAAAATAGACAATGCATGAGTAGCTAAGGTTCGTGCCGCAATGTGAAATACGGTTGGTGTCAACTCACCTGCAATTTTATACATGTTCGGAATCATGAGCAACAACCCCTGCGATGCCGTAAAGGTGGTAGCCAACGCCCCGCCCTGCAGAGCCCCATGAATAGCACCGGCAGCACCGGCTTCGCTTTGCATCTCCATCACCTTTGGCACCTGCCCAAATATGTTCTTCACGTTTTTGGCACTCCATTCATCTACCCACTCACCCATGTTTGACGAAGGCGTGATTGGATAAATAGCACAAACTTCATTGGTTTTATAAGCTATGTATGCGGCTGCTTCGTTGCCATCCATCACAGTAACAGAATGATCTTTTTCTCTTATGCCTGTTTTGTTTCCCATAACCTAGAGCTATTTGTGATAAACAAAGTTGATGCTCTTTATCTGAAGCTAGAAATGATTATTGTCATTTAGACCATCCCATATGAAAAGGACTTAAAAATCAAAAACCCGCTACCAGAGCGGGTTTTGAAGAAACTTAAAAGTTTATTAAGTGGTTTGGGAGGGAATTGAACCCGTAATTCCCATTTACCAATGTAATTGTTTCTGTTTTTCAAGCTTCAAATACCCAGAGTGAAGCCAAAGTGAAACACGTTTTGTGTGGTGTAGTTGCTACTTGAACCTACAACACATTTATATTTCAATGCAAACTAATTTCTTTTTTAATAAACCAACAAAAGTTTTCCTGTTTTTTGAAAGAACAATATCCATTTGCATTAAGGAAAACTATAGATATAATTTGTGTAATGGGGTTTGGCATAAAGCGGTTCCCAAATATTTTGATGGCTTGTTTTTCTTAATCATCGGGTTCTGTGTTCGATCCCCATCGGTCACCGGGACATAGGCAAGGGTTTCAGCACCTAACGTAATCCTTTCCTCTTGTTAATAAAAAACGCAGTGATAAATACATCACTGCGTTTCATTACGATATGTGCTATTGATACTGATTTATTTCGTCAGCACTACTTTCTTGGTATAAATCTCGTTGGCTGATGATACCACCGCTGTATACGTGCCTCCCGCCAGTTTGCCTAATTCAAACTCTATCCGGTTACCCCCTCTGTTTATCTC
>CAIYOV010000383.1 GCA_903927935.1 uncultured Bacteroidota bacterium
AACTGCGGCTAAACACCAAAGATGAAGTCTTTAGAACGCCAGCTCAACTTGAGTACTGGAGAGTGTTGTATAAAAAACCACCCGAAGCTGCAATTAATCCGGCTGCTCATTTAGTATTTACCGACCAGGTGAGTCAGGGATCCAATCTTCATTTAGAAATTGCATTAGAGAATGTAAGTGACGTGAATATGGATAGCATACTCACCAAATATACTATTCGCGATGCTACGCTGAATACCTACAATTCGTATATCCGCTATGGTAAGTTAGACAGTTTTAATACCATGATTATGGTGCTGGATAAAAACATAAACGGAAGCAATTACAGCGGCACCAATAAACTAATTATTGAAGCTAACCCCAATGGCGACCAGATTGAGCAATACCATTTCAACAATATTGCCGAATTGAATTTTGGAACAATTGGCGATAAAATAAATCCGTTGCTTGATGTTACCTTTGATAATCAGCATATACTCAATGGCGATATAGTTTCTGCCAAGCCCAACATTCTGATTATGCTCAAGGATGAAAATAAATTTCTGGCGCTCGACGCTTCTTCGCTTATTGACGTTTATATAAAATATCCGGGTGCGGCAGAGCCAACCAAAATAGATTACGATAATGTAATCATGAAGTTTTATCCGGCTGATGCCAATCAACTTGCACACGGCAATAAAGCACAGGTGGAACTCAAACCGGTTTTTACTATTGACGGAACCTATGAGTTACTGATTAAAGACCGTGACCGCAGCGGAAATAACAGCGCCACTACAGATAGTCGCTATCAGGGAACAAACCCCGCCACTTTCTTTGATTATAAAACCTCGTTCGAAGTAATCACCAAGCCAATGATTACCAACGTGCTCAATTATCCTAATCCATTTACTACCTCTACCCATTTTGTTTTCACCATCACTGGCAGCGAGGTGCCTGACTTTATGAAAATTCAAATCATTACCATTAAAGGAACGGTGGTGAAAGAAATTTTTAAAGATGAATTAGGCCCACTACATATTGGAAGAAACATTACCGAATATGCCTGGGATGGAAGAGATCAATACGGTGACTTATTGGCAAACGGAATATATTTCTACCATGTGGTTACCCGATTAGACGATAAGCAAATGGACCAAATGGGCATGAGCTATGACAAATTCTTCAAAAAAGGCTTTGGCAAAATGGCGATAATCCGCTAAGGTTCCATTAGCTTTAGTATGGTGTGCCGAACATTTGTGGTGCCGTACCGAATTTAACTAACCAGTTCCCGCACTTTATTTAATTGCTCTTTTGAGCCCATTACAATTAAGCGATTGCCCGGGTGCATAACTGTTTTAGAAACAGGATTCATTGAATAATCGTCTTCCGAAGTTTTTAAGCCCAGAATAGTTGCTCCGGTAGTTTTCCAGCAGTTCAGCTCCTCAAGCGTAATTGTTTTAGTGGCTTCAATTTCTGCAATATTAAAATGTTCGCTGCTTTGCGTTGTCATCAGGTCAACAAATTCTTTTACATCGGGGCTCAATACCAGGGTTGCCATATGTGCCCCTCCGATTTTATCTGGCATAATCACGTTGTTGGCACCGGCTGTTTTCAGTTTTCTAACCGAAGAATCATTGGAAGCACGGCTGATTATTTTAATGTTGGGGTTCAATTCGCGTGCGGTAAGCACTACATATAAATTGTCGGCATCTTCCGGTAAAGTAGTTACCAGTGCGCTCGCTTTTTGAATGCCGGCTTCAATTAAAGTTTCATCGCGAGTGGCATCATTTTCTATAATAAATTTTACCTTAAAAGGTAAATCATCCTTGCGCGACTCTGTTTTTTCTATAATAACAAAATCTCTTTTGCTTTGGTAGAAAATTCTGGCGGCTTCCTGCCCGTTACGTCCAAAGCCGCAAATAATAACATGCCCGTCCAGTTCGCTGATAGAATTTTTCATTTTATAGATTTTATAAGTTGATGCAAATTCGCCATCCAGAAAGTATGCCGAAAGCTGAGTAATAAAATAAGTGAACGTACTTAGATTGATAACGATAAGAAAAATGGTAAAAACTTTTCCATTTTCTGACAACGGATTCACCTCGCGATAACCAACGGTAGAAAGCGTAACTACGGTCATATAAACCGAATCAAGCACGTTGTAATGCTCTATAACCATATAGCCAATGGTCCCTGATAACAGTATCAGGATAAATGCAAAAATGGAAACGTATATTTTTATAAAAGTCTTAAATGGAAGAAAAAATTTCATTGACAGGCTTGAGCTTCGAAAATATAAAATGCTTTGGCAACAGGAAAACTGTAGGCAAGGTTCATTAATGCAATACAAGAAATTCCTTGTAAACTACTTTAACCTATTGCCCTTAGTTTTCGTCTAATTATAACAGAAGTCAGATATGCGATATATTTTCAAAATTCTCTTACTGTTTTTTACCTGTGTTTTATGGCAGAATATTTTCAGCCAGAGAATAAACGGTGAGATATTTATTCCCATCAGCAACCGCAGCGAAATTTGGGTAAAACCGAAAATAGATACACTGGATAACAAGAAGGAATATGAATTTAAAATACGCGTTTCGCCCGAGTTTAAAATATCGCAGTTTTTGTTCGAGAAAGGATTAGCCATACAAAATGACAGTGTGCTGGTTATTATTCCCAACAGCACAAAATATGGGGAAGTAGATACCGCAACGCTGCGTGTAATTGTAACAAGCATAGGCGGTTCCCGCATTATGCTTTTTCAAAGACGGTTTATTATCCGGGTGCCCGAAAAAATGTTTCCACTTATCAGCAATCCTAAAAACAACCTGATAAAAGTGAACGACCAGGTGCTGATGGAAAGAAACAAACCTTACTCAAAAGAGTTGTTCATGAATAAGGCAACCATGAGCATGTATGACAACGAAATAAGCATGAAGCCGCTGAAAGTTACAAGTGTTACTGTTTCGTTAATGGAGCGCGAAGGCAAACAGTATATTTCTTCGGGTGATACGCTGAGTTTGGAAGCAGTTCATGAACTTAAAAAAATAAGAAACCCGATTCCGGTTTATATTAAAGTTGACGGCACTAACGGAAAAACCAAGAAGTCTGTCTGGAACCGAGTAATTGTTTATTCTGAATAATTCTATTGCGGATGATAAACCGACTCCGCCCTTTTCATTACATCTTCTTTCTTTAAACTGAGCGGGCGCAATGCCTGGCGGCTGAATAATTCTATCTGGTCGTTGTAATGTTTACTTTGCGGGGTCAGCGAATTACCAGCCGGCTGAAGAGCAGCTAATCTTTCAACTCCGTTTTTACCAAACTCTGCAAACATGGTGTAGGTGTCACCGTATTCGGGTTTAAAAATAAACTTACCCGGCACCTGCTGCGGATAGCTTGGGCTAAGCATATCGGCAAAGCCGCGCAGAGGCATATCTACATTGCCGCGTATGTTGCGGTGGATGGTTCCCCACTCTACTTTTACCGTTCCGAAATGTGCTTTTAAAGTATCGCAGGCAGCCCGGAGAGAGCTTACCCATTCTTCTTCAGGCACCGTAAAGCCCATTACAAAATCGGCATCATCATAATGGTGTTTATCGAAAACACGTTTGATGACCAAACCAAAAAGAGTTGGTGCGTATTCGTGAATATCGGACACGCGGTTCCATGCTTTAAGAATAGTAATGGCTTCTTTCAGGTCGGGATATTTCTTTTCATCGAGGTTAAAGAATAGGTCAGTGCTTTCTGCAAACTTTCCTTTTTTCGAGAAAGTAATATCGAACTTCAAATCGTGCATATCGTTCCAGGTAAATTTATCTTTCCTGCCAATCAACTCCTGAAAGCGGTGGGCGCGGTTGTTATCGCCTGAACGTTCGTCAATCAATCTACGGGGAGTAGGGCAGTAGCCATCGTTGCATTCGTTGCTCGAAGCATGAAAAGGACTGTTGTTGGTATTGTAAACATAGCCGCACGAAGGATTGATAGTGCTGCCCATGCTATCGAGCGGAATCAGTTTAGTCCATAAGGTTCTGGAAGTGTTGCCTGCCACTAAACCACTCCAGTCAATGGTGGTATCGCGCTCGGGCATCATGCCGTGGTTGAGGTAAAAAATATTGTTCTCGCGGTCGGCATAAACAATATTGAAAAGCGTGATGGCGTGAATGTGTATGGCATCCCAATACTCTTTATAATTCTTCGCCTTGTTCATTTTGTAAAGCTGCTCACCTGTGCGGATGGTGGTGTTGGCCGGAAAGCGAACCGCATAAAAATTATTGCTCTTGCTGCTTTTAACGGTAGCTCCGTATTTGCTCCAGTAGGTCATCTTCTTTACCGGCAGCACAAACTTTCCCTTCCTGGCCACATTCACTTTCAACCAAATGGGTTTCTTTTCCAGCGTTAACCAGTTGCCGTCAAATTCATATTCCAATTTCTTTTTTGGATTCATCTTCAGTTTAAACACATCCACTTTGTCAAAGGTGTTCCAGGTCATTCCCCAGCCCAGGTTTTCATTTACGCCCATGGCCAGCGAAGTGCTTCCCTGAAACATGCAGCCTTCCATGTCAAGCCCTTCTTCACTTTGCAGTTGTGCTTCGTAAAAAGAAAACTGCCCCTCCATCCCCAGGTGCGGATTGATGCAGAGGAAAGTTTTGCCGTCCTCCATTTTAGAGGCGTTGAGCGCAAAAGCATTGGAGCCCACCGATGGAGTTTGATGCTGTGGAAAATCGAGTTTCACATTATCATACTTGCCTCCCACCGCATCGCCTATGTTATTTTGTGTCCAGGAGAGTGCAGACATAATCACTACATAAGAAGTAACGATATCTTTACCGGTAACCGGAAAAGCCTTCTTCACTTTCACTTCATTGGGGTGCGCGGTAGCATACGCGTTTAAGCCCTGCACAAAACCATCGAGGTATTTTTTGAATTCGGGCGAAAGGTCGGTATCAAATTTCTGTTCCACCAGTTCGCGCGCGCCAATGGCATGCACAAAAAAATCGGTAGGCGCTCCTTTAATGCCGTCTTTGCGGCCCATAAAACCTTTGCCGGTGTAAACCAAATCCTGCGTAATGTCAAAAGCGTCCTCGGCATTGGCCCAGGCCAGACCATAAGCTACCTGCGCATCGGTCTTGGCAAAGATGTGCGGAATGCCGAAACTATCGCGCACAACGGTTACATCTTTAGGGTCGATTTTGGGATAGGTTTGCTGCGCAGAGGATGATAGAAAAGAGATGCAAGACAGTAGACACAAGGCACAAGACAAGTGGCGGTTGAACATAGCTGAAGAATTTTTATCGGTGGAAAAGCGATGGCGAATGTAAAAGATTGGAAGAAGAATATTTTTTGCGGAATAAGATTCTGTAATTATTTTTTTGAGCAGCAATGATAGAAGAAAGGCGATACGACAGGCATTTGGAACATGGGGCGAAACATTAGCGTGAAAAATTATTTTTCGTTAGAGTTTAAAGTGGGGGAGAGCGGACGGAGGATGTGGGAGAGCT
>CAIYOV010000384.1 GCA_903927935.1 uncultured Bacteroidota bacterium
CACAACCACGGCCAACTCCGACCAACCCTTTAGCTTCGATTTGAAATATGCCAAAAACAGCAATCTTATTACTAATACCATTGCTGGTTATGTGCAGGTAGAATCTGGTTGCGGATCTATCACTTCGGTTACCGATATTGACGGCAACGTTTATAATACTGTGAAAATAGGAACCCAATGCTGGATGCAGCAAAATCTTAAAACCGCCCACTATAATGATGGCTCTGCTATTACCGAAATAGAAGATAGCTTAACCTGGGCAAATATTTATAACACAAGCGCAACAACCCCGGCATATTGCTATTACAATGGCAATGCTGCAAACAATGCCACCTACGGTAAATTATATAACTGGTATGCTGCCACAGATGCCCGTCAATTATGCCCAACAGGCTGGCATGTGCCAACCGATTCAGACTTTCAAAAACTATCGGATTATGAAGGCGGTGATGCCATATCCGGCGGCCATTTGAAGTCAACCAGTGGCCTGTGGTTAGCCCCAAATACTGGCGCCGATAATTCATCCGGTTTTACAGCGTTGCCCGCTGGTTACCGCGGCGGCAACGGACCCTTCAGCCTCCTTGGCAGCGACGGTTACTGTTGGTCCTCTACGCCCAACTACAGTTTCAACGCGTGGGTCCGCTACTTGAATTACTCCAATTCAGGTTGCCTCCGTTACTCCAACTACGAGGGAAATGGGTTTTCAGTCCGTTGCGTTGGGGATTGATTTATTTTTACCTGATGATCTTGGTTTTCAATACGTCAAGATCGAGCTATCTGCCGTGAATACGGTTAGCTGATAAACTCGCTATGTCTTCATCTTTAGGCATAAAAATATTTACTCGTTTTTGAGTCCGCTTTAGGTTAAGCAACTAATTACAAATCAATTTTTTATTACATAACATAATTTGTAATTTTTCAAGTACCCTTGAAGGCCGACTTATCGAACTATTTTAAGGACATAGAACTAATATCCTACATTCTATTAAGAGCATAAATACGGCAAGCGCTTTTCACCAGAATAGGAATGCTTATTATCTGGCTTTTCTGCACAATTGAGCATATGTGCTCATTGCTTATCTCGGGATTTAAGCGCTTTATTGTATTAGATCCTAGGATTTTCTCGGGCATTTCTTAACGGAAGCCCATACTCTTCCCAAATACATTTTTATGGCAATTAAAACATGGCTTTTAACAGCAGTTGTTTTAGTTTTTGGTTTTACCAACATGCAGGCTCAGTCGCTGTCGCCCCAGGTAATTTCAAGCACCGGTGGCTATTCCTCAAACGCCAATGGCAGCCTATCTTATACAGTAGGCGAAATGACGATGGTGCAAACCTTTAGTGCCAACGGTAACATTCTTACCCAGGGTTTCCAACAACCTAACGATAACGTAACCGGCTTAATAGACCTTACACAGGATGAATTCGGTTCGTTTGTAGTATATCCAAACCCGGCAGTAGACAATATGTGGTTTGGTTTCCGGTTACCGGAAGCGGGCAAAGTGCAGATTTCACTTTATGATGTTATAGGTCAGAAAGTATCGGATGTATACCATACCAGCTATGATAACGGCAAAATTGTAGAGCAGTTGAACGTATCTACTTATGCTGCGGGCATGTATATGCTCAGTATGACCTTTGTATCGGATAAAGACGGCAAGGCACATATCAGCACCAAGAAATTTCAGATTATTAATTAAAAGAATTTATACAAAACAAAGCTAAGCACATGAAAAAAATAATTTTATCTCTGACCTTGTTCGCCTTGCTAATAATGGAAGCAACGGCACAAGCCCCTCAAAAAATGAACTATCAAGGTATAGTTCGCGATGCATTGGGCAATTCTTTACCCGGAGGAACCA
>CAIYOV010000385.1 GCA_903927935.1 uncultured Bacteroidota bacterium
AGTCCTGCATTGGTTGTTTTTAATAGCCCCGAATGATCTCCTACTGCATATCCGGTACTCTGATTTATAAACGCAATATCCTTCAGCCATGCTCCCGGCTCATCTTTCATTACAATCCATGTGCTGCCTCCATCCGTGGTTTTTAGTATGGTCCGCAAAGAGTCATTTTTTTCTTTACCACCAACTATATAACCGGTGGTATCATTTGAAAAGGTTATGGCATTAAAATCTCTTTGAACCGGTGATGTTACCGGTGTCCAGGTATTCCCTCCGTTTACTGTTTTTAAAATAGTGCCACTGTCGCCAACCGCTATTCCATTCTGTATACTCGTAAAATACACCGACTTTAACCATTTACCAGTTTGGTTTAATACGGTGTTCCAGTTGTTCCCCCCATCAGTGCTTTTTAATACTAACTGCATGGAATCGTTGAACCGGTTACCACCCACCGCAAAAAGGGTTTGTGTGCCTACATAAACCACTTTATTAAAATCAGCAATAACCGGTGGGGTTATGCCCGTCCAGTAATTGCCCCCGTTCGATGTTTTTAATAGTGTACCCATTTCACCTGTTGCCACTCCATTGAGCGAATCAGCAAACACCATAGACAACACCGAGGCAGACCCGGTAATTAAAGTAGCATTCCAAATGGCTCCAAAGTTATTGGACGTATAAAAGGAATAGTTAACGGACTCGGTTCCTCCGGCAAGTAAAATTGCATTGCGATTGAAAATTTGTATCGAATTGGCATCCTTGTTAAAAATAAGTGGGGATGAATGATACCATTGTTGAGAAACGGCAACTTCTACTAAAAAAGCCATCAGAAACAGCAGAGTAGATATTAGTTTCATGGTTTTGAGTTGATTTGTATTGTAAATTTACATTCTTCTAATAATTATCATCGTTAATTTCATAAACGCGATGGTAAATTTCACCTTTCCATGCTTCAGATAATAAAAAGCAAAACGAATTAGGTCGTAGCGTTAACAATACCGCACGATTTAATTTTCTTCCGGAGTGCTTTGCATCAGGAAGTACACTGCAAATTGTTTAATTTCGGCCCAACTGCACAGAAATAAGAACTGGTAGATTGTTTTTTGATTTTTGAGTTGCTACTATGAAGCGTAAAGTCCGTTATTATTTTCTGAAAAATGCGAAACATGATTTCGTAGCCAGCATTACTGTTTTTTTTGTCGCACTACCATTGTGCCTTGGTATTTCACTTGCCTCGGGGGCACCTGTTTATTCTGGTTTAATGGCAGGAATTCTCGGTGGAATTATTGTTTCATTGATAAGTCAATCGCAATTGAGTGTGAGCGGGCCTGCAGCGGGGCTTACCGCAATTTGTGCTACTGCTATTATACAATTAGGTTCATTTGAGTATTTTTTTGCGGCCGTTGCTTTAGCTGGTTTGCTGCAAATACTTTTGGGTGTTTTTCGTCTAGGAGGGTTTACCCAGTTTATTCCTTCATCGGTTATTCGAGGCATGTTGGCTGCTATCGGTATCATACTTATTTCAAAACAAATTCCGTTACTTATTGGGTATAACAAACCCGATTTTTGGACAAAAGAACTTTTCAACCTTTTTACTTTTGAAAACGGGTTCAAGAACATAAGTGATTTGTTTCAAAACATTTCAACCGGTGTTATACTCATTTCAGTACTAGTGATGTTGTTACTTTATTTATGGGAAAAATATATTTCTGCAAAAATTCCCTACTTGCCTTCATCATTTATTGTAGTTTTAGAAGGTGTAGTGCTCGCTTTTTTGTTGAGCAAGTTATTCCCTTCCCTTCAGCTTATTTCTTCGCAGTTCGTAACTGTGCCATCCGATATTTTTTCAAAAATAGAAGCACCAAAGCTCTCTTCTTTTTTCGCCTATTCGGCTATTTGGAAAAATGCGGTGGTAATTTGTTTTGTTGCTACGCTCGAAACTTTGTTAAGTGTTGCAGCTATTGACAAACTGGACCCCTATAACCGTATTACCCCGCAAAATCGCGAATTGGTGGCACAGGGCACCGGTAACTTCATTAGCGGGCTAGTAGGAGGACTTCCTATTACTGCGGTAATTGTTCGTAGTTCTGCCAATGCCGAAGCAGGTGCCCGTACAAAATTTTCTTCTATACTGCATGGCATTTGGCTGGTGTTAGCAGTGGTCATTGCTGTGCCGGTTATCAATCTTATTCCATATTGCGCATTGGCCGTTATACTTGCCCGTACAGGATACAATCTCGCCAAGCCAAAAATGATCCTTTCAGTTTTCAAACAGGGCAAAGAACAATTCCTTCCATTTGCTGTAACCGTTATTGCCGTATTGCTTAGCGATTTGCTGATTGGCGTTTTAATAGGAATAGCATTCGCCATTTATTATCTCATCGTTCATACAACCCGTGCCGGTTATACTATTCGCGAATACGATTTAGAGGGCCGTAAACATTTTTTTATTGAACTGGCGTTGAACGTAAGTTTTCTGAATAAAAAGCGTATTGCTGAAATGCTCGATCGAGTACCAGAAGATTCGGTTGTTGAAATTATCGGCTCTAAAAGTGTCTATATAGACCACGATATTCTTGAAATTTTTCAAGACTTTAAATCAAAAGCAAAAGATAAAGACATACACCTCATAATGAAGGATATTGCTGTGGTAGAAACCATGGAACTTCATTAAGATAAGTGAACTTTAAATTAAGTGGCATTAATAATTTACACCTGCTTTGAAGCTTAACGACTCCATCAATTTTATATCAAAACTTACTACTAAGAAGTTGATTAACGCTTCCTCAGTATTATCATCATTCTATTTTTCCAAGTGGAGCAAGCAACCGGTTCAATACGGTGTTCCGTTTAACGTTTCTATAGAGCCAACTACCACCTGCAATCTAGGTTGTCCGGAATGTCCCAGCGGTTTAAAAAACTTTACCAGGCCAACCGGTGACCTAGATTACAATTTTTATAAAAAAACAGTAGATGAAATTGGCGACAAACTGATTTTTCTGTACTTCTATTTTCAGGGCGAGCCTTATATGCATCCTAAGTTTTTAGAACTCGTGCGATATGCTTCGCATAAAAAAATCTATACAGTCACCTCAACTAACGCACATTTTCTTACCGA
>CAIYOV010000386.1 GCA_903927935.1 uncultured Bacteroidota bacterium
TAAATGTTTTGTTGTGGGATTTTTTAAAGACCAATCAAATGAAATCACATCGGTATAGTTCATATCATTAGTTCCGGCAAAACCTAAAAGTGATAATGTATGATTTGGGGCAACAGGAGTGGCAGCACCACAATAAATTACTGACGAAACAGAGCTATTTTCTGCTGCACTAAGCAAAGCCACTTTGGCTCCGCCACTGAATCCGCAAAACGAAATATTCTTTTCGTCTATAAAGAATCTGGCTTTCGCTTCGTTCACTAAATTATCAGCAATCAATTTTGTTTGTTGAATGTCCATTCCGTTTTTAGAGTTGTTAGAGCCAATAAGAATGAAATGAAATTCATCTGCCAATTCATGATACAGATTTAATGGCACGATTCCATCTCCATGAGGGTCGAAAAAAATAATAACCGGAAGCTTAGCAGAATCAGAATAACTCTTTGGCAGATAAAGTGCAAAGGCTTCTGATACATCATTCCTTAAAGAAACTGATGGAATGACTTCTCCCGTTTTAAAAGAATCTTTCAAAACGGATGCAACAGGTTTTTCGGCAACCGAAGTTGTTTCTGTATTTACAGGTTTGGAATTACAGGCAAACAGGATACAAGAAACAAGAAACAGAATAACTGTTTTCATTTGTTGTGCTTTTTATGCCGGAACTTTTGCATTTATCGCCTTTGCGAGTCGGTCGTATTCTGCACGTTTCATTTCCTCATCGCGCATTTTGCGAAGAGCATAAGGAGTTTCGTAATGCAGTTCGCTGATTGGGCCAAGTTTCTCAAACTTCAAAGCAGGGTCTCTCAGGAAATTAATTTTCTTTTTCACCGCATCGGTTAAAACAAAACCTACTGTTACCGAATTAGCGTTGTTGTTCAATTCAGGCATCGGGCGAAGAATAGATATAGTCAGGTAATCTTCTTTGTCATCATTCTGACTAATCACTGCATCTGCAAAAGTTTTCTTGCCATCCGTTTCGTGGAATTTATTGTCGAGATACGTTACCATTGTTTTGGTAATCCATCTGCGGTAGTTCTGTTCGTTGATGATGTATTCCAAATCAACCTGATTGCGGCTGAGATGAAGTTCTTTTGAAATTTCTTTTAAATGTTTTGCCGGTTCTTTGCTTGAATAGCGAATGAAGTAAAGCTCATTGAAACCGAAATACTTTGGCAACAAATTGGCAATACGCTGAAACAGCATTTCGGGCGAAGTATTGTACTTGCCTAATAAGGCGATAAGCAACTCGGGTTTCCAGGTGAATTGATTAAAGAAGTCTTCCAGGTCTTTGATCAATAAATCTTTATTGATGTGCAATGCTTGCGCAAAGTAAGCGCCTCTGTAGTTGTTCATCACATGGTCGAATGATTCAACCTTTAACCAGGAAGTAGTGATTGGTCGTTTTTCAATTTTCATAGCGGCAAATCCTAATTCTTTGCCAAACAGGAATATTTTCTGTTGTTCGGTAAGGCGGCTGTTATAAAGCAATGTTGGTTGTTCGCCCTTTACAAATACCGAACGGAAGCCTCGCAGTTTCGGATAATCAGAGAAGTCAGATTCTTCCAACCGGTAATTAAATTTGTCTTTCAGCAGTTGCGCGTATTGAACGGAAGAAAGTTTTTCGGGATTTTCAATACCCGCATCCTCTTTAAACTTCAATACAGCATCTTCGATATCTTCAAAATAGTTGTCGTTCATTTCCTGGTAGGAACGGAGGCAACTAAAGTAAAAATGTTCTTCCTGCAAATTGTAATTGCGTGCAATTTCAAAAACCGAATTGATAAGAGCCGAAAGCGAAGTAGGAGCATTGGCCATCATGCTCATCAAAAGCCCTTTGTCAACACCAAAGGTGTCGAACAAAAAGTCGTTGATGATTTTAAGGTTAAGCACCTGAACAACAGGTGTGAGGTTCTTGTTAATTTTTAAAGATACAAGCGAGTCGTATGTAGTTTCAAGGGCTTTTGCCAATTCGTTTATCTTATCAGGTTTCGGGTATTTTTTTCCGTTTTCAATTTCGTTCATATATGAAACCGAAACCCCGCTCAGGTCAGATAATTGTTGTAGTGATAGCTTTTTGTCACTTCTAAGTTTCTTTAATTTTAACCCGAAAATTATACGGATGTTCTCTTCAGTTGTTGTTTCCATGCAGTTGTAAGTAGATTTTCTCTACTGCAAAACAAGCGAAATTTTTGATTTAGCGAAATTTCGCTTGTTTTTTTGAAACTTAGTTCCTATTCTTGCCGAAATTTTCGCGATGGGTGCAACACCAAACATTCAAGGTTTAGAAATTACGGCTCAAATAACTGAGCAATTTGCTGAAATACTCACTCCTGAAGCACTAAGTTTTGTAGTTAAGCTTCAACGCTCCTTTAACCAAAGAAGAATTGAATTACTAGCTGCACGGGTTGAAAGACAAAAGTCCATAGACGGTGGTAAGACTCCGGATTTTCTTACCGAAACAAAGGCAATACGTGAAGGCGAATGGGTAGCTGCACCCATTCCTGCCGATTTACAGGATAGGAGAGTTGAGATTACCGGCCCGGTTGA
>CAIYOV010000387.1 GCA_903927935.1 uncultured Bacteroidota bacterium
GTCTCCATAATAGATAAGGATTTGGTGAAGACCTAAGATAAAACTCGATATTTCGAGATAAATCAAAATTACTGTATGCAAAAAACCTGTACCAAATGCCAAACCCTTTTTGAATGCGGGGCCAACTCGCCCGAACAAAATTGCTGGTGCAATGGGTTACCCAAAATAACGCCCACCGATAACAGCGATTGCCTCTGCCCCGTTTGCCTTGCCGAAAAAATAAATGAATTGCAAAAACCTGACGATGCCCAAACAAAACCTCAGGCTTAACAATTTCTTTTTTGCTTGCCTTTAAATTGGTAATTTTAGCAGAAGATAAATCACCGTGAAAAAACGTTTTCATACTTATCTGCAAACTCCGCTGGGCGTAATGGAAATTTCGGGAACGAATACCTACGTTACCTCTGTTGAATTTGTAATGGATGAAGAGAAGCCCAGTGAAATTGTTCCCGATGTGCTGAACGAATGCAAAAAGGAACTGGAAGAATATTTTGCCGGTAAGCGCAAAGAGTTTTATGTAAAGATTAAACCCGAAGGCACCCTTTTTCAGAAAAAGGTTTGGAGCGAACTAAAGAAAATACATTACGGTGAAACCACTTCGTATCACAGCATTGCCAAAAAATTAAAGAACCCCGATGCCGTTCGTGCAGTGGGTCTGGCCAATGGTAAAAACCCCATTGCTATTATCCTGCCCTGCCACCGCGTAATCAGCGAAGACGGAAAGCTGACCGGTTATGCAGGCGGCCTTTGGCGCAAGCAATGGCTGCTCGAGCACGAAGGAAATGTATCGGGCAATAATCCTACGCTGTTTTAATGTAAAGTCAAAAGCTAATAGGAGGATCCCTTTTAGCTTTTGACTTTACACTTTTGACTTATATCTCAAACTTATAAATAGGGTTTACCGGTGTATTAGGCGGCATCTCTAAAATAGATTTCAGAATACCATTCCGTAAAGAATAAACCCAACCGTGAAGAAAAGGGCGTTGTTCTTTCTTCCATGCACTTTGTATAATGCCCGTCTTGGCAAGGTTCATCACTTGTTCGTGCACATTTAATTCCGTCATGCGGTTATTCTTTTCTTCCACCGTAGGTAAAGCATCCACTTCTGCCTGATGCAGACGATAAACATCTTTAATATTCCGTAACCAGTTATTGAGTACCCCAAAGCTCTGGTTGGTCATAGCGGCCTGTATACCTCCGCAACCGTAATGCCCCACCACAATTATATGTTTTACCTTCAATACCTCTACCGAGTATTGCAGCACGCTTAATAAATTGATGTCACCGTTCACGACTAAGTTCGCCACGTTGCGGTGAACAAAAATCTCCCCCGGCTTGGTATTCGTAATCTGATCGGCCGGTACACGACTGTCGCTGCAGCCAATCCATAAAAATTCGGGACTCTGCAATCCCTCTAAACGTTTAAAGAAATCGGGGTCCGTCTCAACCTGCTTCGCGGCCCATTCCTTATTGTTGTCGAGTAACCTTTCAAATTCGTTCATTGCCTGCAAAGTTTATTGATTAATGTTTTGTGTTCAGGAAATTCTTTGGTCAGCACATCGGCTTGGGCCAATTCAAAATCAGCAAAGTCAAAGCCCGGTGCTACGGTGCAGCCCACTAACGAAAACGAGTGGTGCTTTGCCGGTTGCGAAGCAAACCAACACCCTGCCTTTACCACCGCCTGAAACACCTCTCCCTCCTCGGGATTACTACCCAGTTTTATTATTTCCAGTTTACCTTGTTCATCTATCACAAAAACATGCAACGCTTCACCGGCATAAAAGTGCCATAGCTCATCACTCTTAATGCGGTGGAATGAAGAGAACTGCTGTCCTTCCAGCAAAAAATAGATGGCAGTACAGAAACTTCTTCCATCGCTGAAACGGTTCGGCAGATGTTCTTTGAGGATAATTTCATCGCTGCGGTAGGTCTCTTTAAACCAACCCCCTTCGGGGTGTAGTTGCATCCTGAACTTCTCTACAAAATATTTTGCATCAAATGCCATAGGGCTAAAATAAAAAGCCCCCGATATAATCGGGGGCTTTTGTTATTGTCTAATAAAGATTCAGCGTTACTTCATCAAAGTAACAGTCCCGCTGAAGTCTTTCGTCACATTATCAAAGTAAGTCACCTTCAATTGGTAAACATAGGTATCGAACGGTGCTGCTTTGCTGTTCACTTTTCCGTCCCATCCATTTTGGTTGGTTATTCCGTTAGCCTGTGCTGCGTTGTAATAAACCCTTTGTCCCCAACGGTCGAACACTGCTACATCAATATTTATGGCACCAAGAATATCAAACTCAAACCGGTCGTTCAATCCATCATTGTTTGGTGTAAACGCGGTTGGAATAAATACCGATGGCTTATTCAATACTTCAACGGTAACCGTATCAGATGCATAGCATGAATCAGCATTCATCACTGTAACCGTAAACGTGGTAGTAGTTCGCGGAGCCACAAAAGGATTGGCACAGTTCTGCGGGTCACCACATGCAGAGAAATCATACAGCGGATAAGTAAGCGAATCGGGATTCCAGAAATAATTTAAAATCGCTGCATCTGAAGTAGCAGTAGCTATTAATTGCGTATTCATTCCGGTAAGAATTACCTGCTCGGTCACCTGCAAGTCAACATTAATTTGGCCGGGTGAAGCTACACTGAAGTTTGCTGTTCCCTGACAACCGTTCACATCGGTTACAACCAAAACATAAGTACCTGCTGCCAGGTTATTGAAGCTTATAGAACTGCTGTCTGAGTGCTGACCTGCGCCATTCAGCAAATAAGTGTACGGAGCATAACCACCGGTTACACCTATGCTCACAATACCGTTAGCTGTATTAAAGCATTTAGCCCCTTGCGAATTAGCAGTAACCACAATTGCTGCAGGGTCATTTATAACAGCCGAAGCAGAAGCGGTGCATGCAAGTGCATCGGTTACCGTAAGGGTGTAGGTTCCGGCAATAAGGTTTCCGACAGAGATAGATGTTTTAGTATTACTCCATAAGTATGCATAAGGCTGCACCCCACCGGTAGTAATAGAAGTAATGGAACCGGTATTTCCTCCATGACATATCGGGTCATACGTGCCCAGGTTCGAAATAATCTGAACACCCTGCCCGACTGTATAGGTGGCTGTTTTCACACAACCATTTGCATCGGTTACCGTCACAGTATACGTTCCGGCAACTGCGCTGTCCAAATCTTCCGTAACAGCTCCACCGGTCCAACCGTATGTATAAGCACCTGTTCCTCCGGCAACAGTTATATTAATGCTTCCGGTAGCAGCGCCATAGCATACCGCATTAGTAACAGAGCCGGTAATATTAATTTCAGTTGGTTGAGTAACATCAATGCTGTCATAAATAAAGCATCCGTTAGAGTCAGTCAGCTGAATTACATAATGACCTGCCATTACTCCTGCCAATGATGAATCGGTATCAAAAGTATTCCACAGATAGAAGTACGGTCGTGAACCTCCTGTAGGGATTGCCGCCAGTGTTCCGGTAGCCGCACCGTAACATTGCACATTTGTTTTTACTAAGCTGATTCCAAGCGGCAGCGGTTCTTTAATAATATAAAGTGAAACCGCCTGACAGCCGTTAGCATCGGTAACCGTTACATAGTAATCTGCACCAGGAATATTGAAGATATCTTCGGTTGACTGACCGGTAGACCACAGGTATGAGTAAGGTAAAGTACCGGCATAAGCGGTAATATCCACAAAGCCATCTGTAAGACCTGCGCAGGTTACATTCTTCACCACGCCTGAGGTAAATATCTGGCCAGGCTCTGTCACTACCGCAGAATCAACACGGCTACAGTTTCTCGAATCGGTGACAGTAATAATATAAGTTCCCGCTCCCAAGTTCATTAAATCTTCGGTAGTTGCTCCGTTGCTCCACAAATACACATAACCTGGCGTTCCTCCGGCAGTAATCATATCAATTCTTCCGCTTGTATCGCCATAGCACAATGGATTTTTAACTACAAAGTTGGTATGAATAGCTGATGGATTTACAATAGTAACAGACGTAGTTGCCGTGCAACTGTGCGTATCGGTAACCGTTACTACATATAACCCTCCCGGTAGTGAACTAAGGTCTTGAGTAGTGGCTGAGTTACTCCACGCGTAAGAATAGTTAGGCGTGCCACCGGTAACGGTTAAATCAATAGCTCCGTCATTTGCATTAAAGCAGGATATATTGGTAACAACCGTTGATAGAATAAGCGGTGCCGGTTCAGCAAGTAGCACGGAATCTTTCCGCTCACATCCATTGGCATCTTTGATAATTACATAGTATAAACCTCCATTCAATCCCGAAATATCTTCTGAACCCTGGAAGGTTGACCACAAGAAAGTATAAGGGGCAGTACCTCCGCCTACTGTCAGGTCAGCCGCACCGTTGTGTGCTCCGTTGCAGGTAACATCGGTTCCGACAATTGAAGAAGTAATGGCACTTGGTTCAGTGATAGTGAACGTAGCTGTTATAGTGCAGGCATTTGCATCTGTAACCGTAACGCTGAAACTTCCTCCCGACACATTATGAATATCTTCAGTGGTTGCATTGTTACTCCATAAGTAAGTGTAAGGGAATATACCGCCCTGCACCGTAATATCCACTGAGCCATCAGCACCACCCGCACAACCTACATTCACCACCGATGAATTCATAACGATAGCAGCCGGTTGAGTAATAGTGGCGGACATTATAGCCGTGCAGTTACTTGCATCTTTTACTGTTACGGTATAAGTGCCTGCTATTACACCCGTTAAATCCTGTGTGGTAGCGCTGTTACTCCAGGTATAATCGTAAGGACCTACGCCACCGGTTACCGTTAAATTAATTGCACCGGTTGCGGCACCGTTACATAAAACATGGGTAACGCTTACCGTAAGATCGATAGCAGGTGCTTCTGTAATTATTATAGAATCGCTCGTATTGCATCCGTGGGCATCGGTAACAATTACAAAATAAGTGCCTCCGCTGATACCGGTAATGGTTTGCGTTGTCTGGAATGTATTCCACAAATAAGAGTATGGAGAAGTTCCGCCACTTGCACTTACCGATGCAGAACCGTTAGCAGCACCTGCACAGGTAACATTTGTGCCCGTAAGAACAGTGTTTAAAGCACCCGGCTCTGTAATAGTATAAGAAGCCGTAATGCTGCAAGCATTGGCATCGGTAATTGTTACTGAATAAGTGCCTCCGCTCAATCCGTTAATATCCTCGGTAGTGGCCGAATTGCTCCAGTTAAATGAATAAGGGAAAACACCACCCTGTACCGTAATATCTACCGAGCCGTTCGCGCCACCGTTGCAGGCAACATTAACAGGTGTGGCATTAAGCACCAAACCGGACGGCTCAGTGATAACCGCACTTACGCTGGCTGTGCAACCGTTACCATCGGTAATTGTTACAGCATAATTTCCTGCTCCGATTCCGGTTAAATCCTCAGTGGTGGCAGTGTTACTCCAGGCAAAAGTAATAGTCGGAGTTCCTCCGTTTACAGTAATATCAATGGCACCGGTCAATGCTCCGTTGCATAACACATCGGTTTTAACCAGGGAGATAGTAATTGGGGTTGGTTCGGTAACAACCGTTGAGTTGGTGATGCTGCATCCATTTGCATCATGCACTACAACGGTATATGTTCCTCCCGATACACCGGTCAGGTCTTGTGTTGTAGCACCATTATTCCAAACGTAATTGTATGGAGTAGTTCCGCCACTTACCGTTAAATCAACACTTCCGCTGGCCGCGCCTGCACACAAAACCTGTGTGGATGCTATAGCAGAAGATAGTTGTGAAGGCTGAATGATAGTCTGGCTGATAGTTTTCTGACATCCGTTAGCATCTGTCACTGTAGCTGAATAAGTGCCGGGCAGAAGTCCGTAAATATCTTCCGTTGTTTCTCCATCGCTCCAGACAAAGTTGTAAGGCGGAACTCCACCATTTGCAGTAATGTCTATTGAACCCGATGAATCGTTGTAGCAAAGTAAATCGTGATACGAAGCTACATTCACAAACAATGGCAGCGGCTGCGAAATAGTAGCACCTACCGAAGCTGAGCATCCTTTCGTATCGGTGATTGCTACATTGTAAATTCCGGCAACCAGTCCGGTAACATCCTCTGTTGTTGCACCGTTGCTCCACAAGAAACTATAAGCAGGATTTCCTCCGCTTACTGTAATATAAATTGCGCCTGAACTTGCTCCGTTACATCCAATGTTCAGCACCGAATCAATCTGCGCCTGAAGCTGATTAGGCTGCGTAATGGTTAAGTTTACAAAATCGGTACATCCCTTTGAATCGCGTAGCGTCACCACATAGTTCCCCGAAGCTAATCCGGTAAATGTAGGTGATGAAACAAACTGAACTCCGTTAATAGAATATGCATAAGGCGGAACGCCACCGGTCAATTCAACAGTAACGGTTCCGTCCACTCCGCCAAAACACGATACCGGAGTTTGTGAAACCAAACTTGCATACACCGCATAAGCCGTATCAATTATAACCGGAGATGAACTAGTGCAGGCATTAAAGTCGGTAACTAAAACCGTATACGTTCCGGCAGCCAATCCGCTGAAAATATTTCCAGGCTGAGTCGGGCCACCATTCAATGAATAAGTATATGGTGGAATTCCACCTGATGCATTGACAGTTATTTTCCCATCGAACACATTATCGCAGCTTGCGCTTTGCGGTGTTGCTGTATGCGTAAGTACTGTCGGCTCGCCTACTACCACCGGATAAGCCGGAGTTGATTTGCAAGCCAGTGCATCCTGAATAAATACCTGATAGGTGCCGGCAGTTAAACCGGTAAAGAGGTTACTACTTTGATAAGTAGCACCATTATCGTTTGAATACGTATAGGTTGGAGTGCCGTTAGATGCCGTAACACTAATTGCACCGGTATTGCCTCCGTTACATAACACATCCTGCACAAAAACGTTATTGACAACCGGAAGCGGTGCCACAGTTACAGTGGCAGCACCCAAGAACCCTGTATTTCTTACACAACCGTTGGCATCTGTAATTTGCTGTAATGAATAGGTGGTTGTTACACCGGGGAATACTCTGATCGTATCACCGGTATTCACGTTGCTCTTGGTAAAGCTGTTGGTTCCATCTGAATAAACCACAGTGAACGGACCCGTTCCTACAGCAAAGCTGAATGAAACTGCCGTATCTACCCCGCTACAAACAGTAACCGATCCGTTAATACTTCCATTAGGAAGCGGATTTACATTCACGGTAAAAGGCGTACAGATAGTAGTGTTGCATAAACCTTCGGCACGCAAATAGTAAGTAGTGTTTACAACCGGTGAAACGCTAATAGTAGACCCGGTTCCTGCCGGAGTTCCTCCGCAGCTTGTGCTGTACCAATGCCAGTTAGCACCAAAGCCCAAGTGACCGCCAACAGCAGAAAGGTTGGTAGAACTACCAATACAAATTGCTGAAGAACCTGACACAGATGGAGCTACCACTGATGAGTCGTTTACCGTAACAGAGGTAAATGAACAATTCGTGGTATTACATGTTCCCTGAGCCCGTACATAATAATTGGTAGATGTTGCCGGTGTAACGGTTATCGAAGCTCCGGTTCCAATTGACGAGCCGGTTCCGCATCCTCCCACATACCAGGTCCAGGCACCACCGGTACCGAGTGAACCGCCAACCACCGTAAGGGTTGTTGAATTTCCTTCGCAGATAGTAGTGGTTCCGGATACCGAAACAGGATCGGTTGAAAGGGTGTTTACTGTTACCAGTTGCGAAGCACATAAAGTAGTGGTGGCACAAGGCAAAGCTCCTTCGGCACGCACATAGTAGGTGGTGTTCGAAGTAGGCGAAACGGTAACCGATGGTCCGCTTCCAACAAATGTTCCTCCGCAACTTCCGCTGTACCATTGCCAGTTGGCTCCGGTTCCAAGCGAACCACCCACCACGCTAAGTGTGGTGCTTAAACCGTTGCATATAGTAGATGTGCCGGAAATACCTGTTGGTGCCACCGATGGCTGATTAACCGTAATAGTGGTTTGTGCACAGGTAGTAAGGGTGCTGCATGGCGAAGGGTCTTCGGCACGAACAAAATAGGTAGTGTTAGCTGTAGGGGAGAGAGTAACAGAATTTCCCGTTCCCACTAAAGTTCCACCACATGAGCCCGAATACCATTTGAATGCACCACCGGTACCAAGCGATCCTCCGTTAACGGTAAGCACCGTGCTTTGTCCGTTACAAATTAAACTGCTGGAGGCGCTGATAGAACCCGGTGCTGTAGACCGGGTGTTTACCGTAACCGCTAATGATGCACAACCGGTCGTATTACATGTTCCCTGAGCCAGAACATAATATGTAGTGGCAATTACAGGGCTTACGGTAACTGAAGGTCCGGTGCCTACAAAGGTACCACCGCATGAACCGCTGTACCAATACCACTGACCACCGGTACCGAGCGAGCCGCCTGATACCGTTAAGGTTGTACTTCCGCCAACACATATAGTTGATGTTCCGGTAATGCTTGTAGGCGCAACAGATAAAGACTGAACGGTAATGTTGCGTACCGCACTAACAGCAGGGCATGGTCCGCCCGGGTCATTCGTGGTTAGGGTTAACTGCACATTGCCGCTCGTGGTAGGGGTAAACGTTACCAAAGCAGGGTTAGCTGTTTGCGCAGTGGAACTTAAAGTACCGCTGCCAGAAGTTATTGACCATGCTCCGGTACTTGCTCCGCCCCCTACGCCTGCTCCGCTTAATGCAAATGGAGTGTTTGATTGACAAACTACATCAGGACCTCCGGCAGTAACAGTAGCTGCAGGATTAACCGTAACGGTTAGAATATTTGAAGTGACTGTTCCGCAGAAGTTTGTTGCGACCCGGTCATAGCAGGTAGTAGTGGCCAGTCCGGCAGGGATATCGTAAGTGGCTGAAGTAGCACCTGAAATATTTCCGAAACCACCGCTGCAATTGGTTTGCGACTCCCACTGATAAGTAAATCCGCCAATACCACCCGATGCAGAAGCCGTATTGGTAAAGGCTGCAGGATCGCCATTAGCGCAAATGGTTTGGTTAGCACTGATAGTGCCGGCCGAAAGCGAAGGCGCAACGGTAATAGTAAGCGGGAACCAACTCTGGCTCTGACATCCGTTGTTCCGCGTGTAAAGACGGAATGTTTTTGTTGAACCTACAAAGAGCGTATAGGATGATCCTGTATAAGCAACTGCTGTATAGGAAGCAGTGGACTCATCATAAATATCATAAGTGCCTCCGAAAACAGCTCCGGAAAAGTTAAGTGTTACATTCCCTCCGCCTGCACATAAAGCGGTAGTACTTGCGGTCATAGTTGGGCGCGGAGGGGTCCAGTATACCTCAAGCTCGGCACCCACGTTGTCGTTTTCACTGCTTCCGCATCCGCTGGTAAAACGGTCGCCAATCCATGCCGGGCCGTTGCCGGCAATAACTTGCGAACAAGGGGGAACAACTCTGAAATCAATGTTGTAATCAATATCCTGCGGACCGCAATGCTGGTCTTCGGCAGAACAACCACACAACACGTTGGTACTGCAACCGCAACCACCGTCATAAATATAACTGCTACACTGATCGCATGACCAGCTAAGCGTTCCGGTAGAACGATAGCAGTCGAAACAATCATCTTCCCAACCCTCACCGCGTAGCATAAGATATTGAGGAACCGCCTGTGCGGTAGATCCGGCTGTTCCGTATTGCTGCGCAAAAAGAAGATTATCGCCTGAGCCTACCCAGCCATATGAAGATGAGTTGATTCCGATAGTGGCACCGCCCCTCCATCCTGCTCCGTCAAGGTTGGCATTGTCGGCTCCGAAAAAAATCCATCGATATTCATTGGCATTTAATTCTCCAGTTGTGAAATCATCAACACTGCCTACCCAATAATAAGTAGTGTGGAATTCCAGATACATAGCACCGTCATTTACAGTTTGTGCCTGTGAAACACGAATTGTAAAAAGTAAAAGCAGTGCAAGGAATAGCTTATAGTAATTGTTCTTCATTGTGTTGATTTTTTGCGGATAAATTATTTCCCTTGTTTTATTGTTCCCCAATCTGCATTCTTCTTTCTTTCAATCATTGTTTTCATGTTTTTGCAGTAATCCACCCGGTTGAATCCTTCGGGATAGTCATAGTCGCTGCCATAAAGTTTATCGAAAGTTGCGGGCTTGAAAACAAAAAGCCAGTTGCGGTATTTCAGGTCGTAATTGTATTGGTCCGATAACTTGTCGCCTGTGTTTTGCAACTTAGGAGCAGTTTCGGAAATTTCTACACCCAGAAACCTTGGGGTGTAATTGATGTTTATTTTTGAAGCTGCTGAAGCGCTAAGTGCTTTCAATTGCGGAGTATTCAAAAAGGCAATATATTCTTTCGGATAAAGGCGTTCCCAATTGGCTACCTTCCGGTCGAAATTGAGACCTAGGGTATCGCCTACTAAATTGGTTTGCAATGACGGGAAGTGAGGGAACCTTTGTTGTTTCACTTCGTCTGTAATTTTTGCGGCCTGATACCATTGCCACCATGAACTGTTTACGGTTTTATTTTCGGGGATATACTTCTGAGGAATACCATAGGTACTCCAGCCTATGCCCGGATTTTGAGTTTCTACCAATTGCCGAAAAGCTATCCACTCTTTCGGAAATTTTTCGAGCCATTGTTCTAAGCGGGTTTCAAATTTTTCGGAAAGATTCTCCTGCAAAGGAAAATGCGGTGCTGCCTGCAGCACTTTTCCCTGATCAACTTTGAGATAATCCAGGAGTGAAAGCAGGGGCGGTTGCGACTGTGCCCAAATGGGTTGCGTTGCAAACATTGCAACAAACATAACCAGCACGGTAAATGCTTTTTTCATAAATACAGAATTTTAATTTAAACTTTAGTTAGTGTCAGGGGGTAAATATACATTTTCTGTATAGTAAAAAAAGAGGGAATGATGACTCTCATTCCTATACTTTTAGCCGTTTGCTTAAACTGCCTTTTACCGGCCCCAAAAAAGTGTCCGCTCTTCTTATAATAAAGTAACCACACAACCACCCTCCTGCTCTGCGGTGTTGGTAACAGTCAGGAATTTATCTTCGGCCACCTGACCCAATTGCTGAGCCGTAACGGTAAGCGTTGCACCGGCAGCAACGGTTACTCCGGCTGTGCACACCATTCCTTTAGCAGGGCAAAGGCCAATCCTGATTTCAGCGGTGCCGGTGTTGTGCAGTTTCAGTTCGCTGTCGGGTGCAAGGGTGCGTTTTACCAGTGTTTTCGATTGCCCTGCTTTTAGTTTGCGCGTAAATGTTTTCTGCCGTTTATCGCGCAGGGTTTCGAGGTCGAAGAAGGGTTCTATGTTTTCGAGTTTACCGGCATTAAGCACTACTAAGTTTCCGTAAATACTCATCATGGCCACGGCTAATTGTTTGCGCAGTTTTTCTACATCGCTCGATTT
Source organism: uncultured Bacteroidota bacterium (assembly GCA_903927935.1). Taxonomy (GTDB): domain Bacteria; phylum Bacteroidota; class Bacteroidia; order Chitinophagales; family LD1; genus Bog-950. Next base: position 11,458 of record CAIYOV010000387.1, read on the forward strand.
TTTTTGTGTGCTGCCTTTACCGCCTAACTGTTCGGTGCGGGCGTTATTTAACAGCAGCGCAAAAGCTTCTACTTCTGTTTTCAGTGCCGCCAAATTAGCATCGCTGCCAATGCCTTTTACCAACACCTGCACGACACTAATGCGCTCTTCGCGGCTGCCGTTGTGAAAATTTTTTACACCCAACGGAAAAATTTCCCGGTAACGCGGTGTGCGTTTGGGGTAGAATTGCTGCACCGCCACATTCCAGTTGCCGATAAGCGGACGGCTAAGCTGTTTTAAAAGTTGCGCGACATTATAAGTGCCGGCTTTCTTTATTCCTCTTTGCGCGTTCCAGATGCTGTGTGCCGTGCGATAGTTTTGCACCAATGGATGAAAAGCATTATATAGATTGAGATAAAAGGGATCGCTTACTTTGTTGTGTAAAGCGGAATCGGTATAACTGCATAGTTGCAGCATCTTTGAATAATTGCCGCTGGTAGAATTTTCGAAGGGATTATCGATAAGTGACCATTCTGTTTTCATAATCTGATCATTTTGATGCCCTAAAATAGAGTTTATTGAATAAAACAAACAGTTTCAATAGCATTTGTTATTACAAACCTTAATAAAACTTTAGTTTTACTGTCATTTGTTATCACATATTAATATGAAACAATAGTTTTACTTAAATCTGTGATAACACATTAATATTAAATAATAGTTTCA
>CAIYOV010000388.1 GCA_903927935.1 uncultured Bacteroidota bacterium
CGGGAGCTGCATTTATTACCGGAAACATACCCAGCGGAGTAGTATTAATGAAAAGATTTTTTGTTTTCATCGCTGATGCAATTTCGGCATAAGAAATACAATCCGTTTTTTTCTCTCTCGAAACATTTATAAAAGGAGAATTCAACTTCTTTAATACAAAAGCAACAGCTTTTGAAGAGCCGCCTGTACCCAACACAAAAGTTTGATCTGGGTTATGAGTAAGAAATCCTTTCAATGAATTCTCAAATCCAAAAGTATCGGTGTTGAATCCTTTTAGTTTCCCGTTTTCTATTCCAATGCAGTTCACCGCACCAATCTCTTTTGCCTCTGATGAAAGTTCATCCAGAAAGTTTATTACCGATTCTTTGTAAGGAATTGTAACATTCAAACCAACTAAATCAGGATTTGATTTTAAAAGTGAAGGGAATTCTTCAATGCTTTTCAGTTCAAATAAATCATAACGACAATTCGTAATTTTTTCGCGTTGAAATTTTTCTTCAAAATATTTTTTGGAGAAGGAATGAGAGAGAGGGAATCCTATCAATCCGAATTTCTTCATGCTTGTTTACTCTGAAACTTTCCCTTAAAAATTTGCCAGATAATCGGCAACACCGAAACGAAAATGATTCCGAGAACTACAAATTCGAAATTCTTTTTCACCGGTTCGTAATTTCCAAACATGTAACCCAACGATGTAATTCCAGCCACCCATAAAACTGCACCTGTAATGCAAAACAAAATGTAACGAGAGTAAGGCATGCTTCCTGCACCTGCAACAAAAGGTGCAATAGTTCTAATAATGGGAACGAAACGTGCCATGATAACAGTTTTGCCTCCGTGCTTTGCATAAAATGCTTCCGTCTCGTCTATATATTCCCGTTTAAAAAAAAGAATTCGCTGACGTGATTTAATTTGAGTGCTGAAAAATTTTCCTACAAAATAATTCACGTTGTCTCCCATGAGCGCAGCAACAATCAGTAAAGGGATGATAATTGCAATGTCTAACTTTCCTGTTGCAGCCGCCAAAGCCCCTGCTGTAAACAATAACGAGTCACCCGGCAACAATGGCATTACAATCAATCCTGTTTCTACAAAAATTATAAGAAACAAAATTCCGTAAGTGATAGTTCCGTATTGGGTAAGTAAATCCGCTAGATGTTTATCGAGATGCAGAAAAAAATCAAGCGCAAATTTTAAAAATTCCATAGGGCGGCAAAAGTAAAATAATTGAGTGCAGATGAAAGTATTCTGATTGCATACAACCAATCGGAACGAAAATTTATCTTTAAACCGATTTTCCCTGATACATGAAAAATTTTTACGCGTTTCTTTTACTTACTTTTCTTATTGGGAGGATTTCCTCTCAATGCACTATACTTCCTAACGCCACCCAAGGAATTTCACTTTCATACATACAGGGTGGAGGCACTAATGCCTCAGGAGTTGCGTATAATCCCAACCTGAACATTTACTATGCAGTAATTGCCGGTAATTCCGGTTTCCCTTATGAAACATTTGATGTAATTGGAAATCCACTGTTTCAAACCAATGCCGGTTTTGATTTCCGTGGTTTGTGGTGGAATCCAAATACAAACGAAGTTGAAGGAAATGGATACAATACTTTTGGTTTATGGACTTCAAACCTAAATGGAAGCGGTTATGCCCAAAATACAGGCACTACAATTTTTGCAGGGCAAAACCAACCAGATGCCCAATCGTGTGGTGATTATGATTGTCAGGCGAACGAAATTGTTTACTATTTCAATGGATCCATTTACAGATACTCGAGAGCAAATGCTGCATTTCTCGGCTCTTATCCTCTCACCGGCTCACCGGTTCCGGTTGGCAATTGGAACACGACCAGTGTAATTTATACAGGATGTGCAGGCAATGAAATAGGAATTGAAGACTATGTTGGCAGAAATATTTTACTGTTTAATAAAGCAACCGGGGCTTACAGTGGAATGTCCGCGCTGCCTGCTACAGCAGTGACAAATAATAGCTTTCGTTTTTCATATGCAAACAATTTGGTTTGGCTTTATGATGTAAACACCCGCAAATGGACCAGTTTCGCTATCTTTTCAGGAACACCCACCGGAAGCGCCATTGTAAATCTGGGCAACGATACTACCATTTGCAATGGACAAACACTTACACTCAATGCCGGAAACCCCGGAGCAACTTATGTGTGGCAGAATGGTTCAACTAGTCAAACTTTTAACGTTACTCAAAGCGGCACCTATTCGGTAGCAGTAAATGCAGGCGGCTGCTATGTGGCGCGAGATACTATTAACGTAACGCTCAACAACGGAAATTTATCACTGAACATAGGAAACGATACAATCATTTGCAACGCGCAACCCCTTACGCTGAATGCTACTACAACAGGGGCAACCGGTTATTTATGGAGCACAGGTGCAACATCCAATACCATTTCAGCAAACACTTCGGGAACTTATTGGGCACGTGTAACAGCAGGAGGATGTTTGGCCAGCGATACGATCATTGTTTCAATTGGAATCGCTGTTAACTCAACAGCAAACATTTCTATTTGCCCTAACTCAAATTACACTTTACCTGATGGAAACATTGTATCAACTGCAGGAACATATATTGATACTATCCCGGCATCGAGCGGATGCGACAGCATCATCACAACTAATCTTTCAATAGCTTCATTGAGTGTTGATGCGGGAAACAATACCTCCATTTGCAACGGAGGTTCAACTCAACTAAACGCTACCGGTGGCTTAATTTATTCATGGACGCCAACTACCGGATTAAGCAATCCGAATATTTCGAATCCGGTTACATCGCCAACTGCAACTACAATCTATACGGTTTCCTCTCAATCACCAATAGGGAATTTAATCCTTAACGGAGCTTTCAACTCAGGCAACACAGGCTTTTCATCAGGCTATGCTTATACACCACCACCAAATAATAATCAGGGACAATACTGGGTTTCAACCAATGCTCAGGTTTGGAACGGAGGGATGGCTGCATGTGGCGACCATACAACCGGTAACGGAAATATGCTGCTTGTAAATGGCGCAACTACTCCAAACGTTTCTGTTTACTGCGAAACAGTAAACGTATTACCCAATACAGATTATGCGTTTACTACATGGCTTGTTACATTAACCGCGGGCAATCTTGCGCAACTTCAGTTTTCAATCAACGGCAGTTTACTAGGCTCAACTTTTATAGCTCCAGCAACACTTTGCACATGGCAGCAGTTCTATACGGTCTGGAATTCAGGAGTAAATACTACAGCAAATATTTGTGTGGTTAATCAAAATACTAATGCAGGAGCCAACGACTTTGCGCTGGATGATATTTCATTCTCTCCGTTATGTACCGCTACCGATTCTGTAATCATTACTGTAAATCCGGTTTACAATAATTCTGTAATCACATCTATTTGTCAGGGTCAGACTTATACTTTACCTGACGGAACCATAACTAGTACTGCAGGAATTTATGTTGATACTATGCAAACTGTAAATGGTTGCGATAGTATCATCACCACTACGCTTACGGTGGATCCAATTTATGCATACACGGTAACTCAAACGATTTGCCCCAGCGATTTATATATTTTACCAAGCGGAACTCCTGTAAATGCAACCGGCATTTATGTTGATACTCTTTCAACAGTAAACGGCTGTGACAGCATCATTACCACAAATCTAACCGTTGTTCCCCCATCAATAATTGTTTCGAACGACACACAAATTTGTCTTGGTGCATCAGTGCAATTGAATGCCAGCGGAGGGTTATTTACTTATGCCTGGACACCGGCAACAGGTTTATCTAATTCAAGTATAGCCAATCCGATAGCTACACCTACTCAAACAACTTCTTACATTGTTTCTACACAGGTACCCAGTGGCGATTTAATTGGCAATGGAAATTTTGAAGGAGGCAACGCAGCATTCAGTAGCGCATATACCTACACCACAAATGTTTATCCTGCATCAACATATTACGTGGCAACGAATCCTAATGCTTACCATTCTGGTTTTTCCGCTTGCCCCGACCATACCATCGGTACAGGAAATATGATGTTTGTAAACGGAGCAGGAACACCAAACACAAATGTATGGTGCGAAACTATTAATGTAGTTACGAACACTAATTATGCCTTTGGTTCATGGGTAACCAGCCTGAATGGAGGAAATCCGGCAATCTTACAATTCGAAATAAATGGCTCACTGATTGGACCTCCGTTTAATGCCCCTGCAACCGCTTGCCAATGGCTGCAATTTTATGCTGGATGGAATTCAGGCAATAACACTACTGCAAACATTTGCATCGTCAACCAAAATACAACCGGTGGAGGAAACGATTTTGCACTAGATGATATTTCTTTCATCGGGTTATGCAATGTAAGTGACACCGTAACTATTACTGTTCACAATCCGACAATTACAAATATAAATACATCAGTTTGCCAAGGGACAACTTACACTTTCCCGAGCGGAGCAACTTCTATGGTTTCTGTTATTGATACTTCTTTGCTTTCCGACCAGTTTGGTTGCGACAGCACTATCATCACCAACCTAACAGTTCATCCAACTTTTCTAATAAACGTTTCGGATACCATTTGTTCGAATCAGTATTATTTCTTGCCTTCTGGAAATTCGGTAAACACAACAGGTTTATATACCGATACATTGGCCTCCATTTCGGGTTGCGACAGCATTATCATTACCAATCTAACAGTTCATCCAACTTCCACAACAACTGTTCTTGATACAATTTGCGCTGGTTCATCTTACACTCTTCCCGATGGAAACACCGTAAGTGCAACCGGAAGCTATCCAATAACTCTCGTCAACCAATATGGATGCGATAGTGTGGTTACAACAAATCTTACCGTGATAAATATTGCACTCACTTCAACAGGAACTAATGTATTATGCAATGGCGGAAACTCCGGAAGCATATCCGCTTCTGGAGCCGGTGGCATTTCGCCTTATAATTACGATTTACTGAATGGAGGAGTTATTGTTTCCAACAATGCAACAGGAAGTTTTGCTTCGCTTACAGCCGGAAATTACTCTGTAAATGCCATGGATAATTTTGGTTGTTCCGCTACAGCATCGGTTACCATCAATGAGCCCTTACCACTTGTAATTTCCGATAGTGTGAAAAATGTTCGGTGCTTTGGTGAAGGCAATGGAGAAATCGCTTTAACCGCCACAGGTGGCACTCCGACTTATTCTTTCCATCTAAGTAATCAGTCCATTAACTCGTCAGGATTTTTCGTTTGGCTTGCAGCCGGAAATTATTCTTACACCGTTACCGATTCCCATGGTTGTTCCGATTCTTCTAACACAACTATTACCGAACCGCAGGCAATAATTATCAGTTTAAATCCCGATTCGGTAGTTATTAAACTGGGAGAAACTATTCAGCTAAGCGCTTCATCCAATTACGACCCGGCAACAACTTATTTATGGACTCCTGAAATCGGCCTGAGTTGCTACACCTGTCCAAATCCAACTGTGGAAACATACAACAGCATTGATTATACGGTTGAAGTAACCGCTACCATAAACGGCAGCAATTGCCTTGCTGAAACACAAGTTCCGGTAACGGTTATTCCCAACTACGATATTTTTATTCCGAACACTTTCACTCCCAATGGCGATGGCAATAATGATCTCTTCCTGATTTTCGGGAACCTTCCTGCTTTAAAATATCTCGACATAGAAATCTTCGACCGCATTGGCGAAAAGGTTTTTGAAAGCAACGACCTTCACTTTGCATGGGATGGAACATACAGAGGGAAACCGCTGCAACCTGCAGTGTTTGTATATACTCTCCAAGTGGTATTTGTAGACAACCATACTGAAAAAATTTATAAGGGAAGTTTGACATTGCTGAAATAATTCTCAGCTCACCTCAAAAAAGAAGAAGCGCAATTCTTTCGAATTGCGCTTCTTCTTTTTTGACCTACTTCCAATTGCCTACTGCTTACTAATCTCTGTACTGTTCAATTACCTGTATCACAGCACCATCATCTAACAGCGAATCATCCATTTCGAAAATAAGGACATGCTCATCAAAATTCATCAGCAGTCCTCGCTCTAAATTCAACAACGCTTCGTGACGGTTACCTACTTGAAAATAA
>CAIYOV010000389.1 GCA_903927935.1 uncultured Bacteroidota bacterium
CGGTTCCCGAAATGCAGAACGAATGAATTTCACTGTTTCCAAAATTCTGCGCAGTGAGTGTAGCGAATACGGGAGTTCCGCCATTGCCGGTTAACTGAAAAGCAGAGTTGCCTCCGTCTGCCATTCCATCACCATACGAATCATAAATAGTAAAAGTGTAGCACCCCGATGCCAGGCAAACCGGTATATTCATAGTTTCGCCACCCGTTACATCGCCATAAGGTCCGCCACTTGCAAGTATGGTACCGCTGCCATCCTTTACATTCCAGGTTGTTTCACTACCGTAACTATCTGTTTTCAAATACAGATTTAAAACTCCGTTGGCAGGAATTATTACAAAGTTAGTTACCTTGGCATCGTTGACTGTATTATTATCTGTTACTCCGTTTGGGAATGTTGTTTCTACACTGAAGGTATGACTGCCGTTTGAAAGCGTAACACTGCTTAAAGTAATTGTAGTAGACCCGCCTGCTGCTAAATTTCCGCTCCAGTTGTTTTGATAAACATTGCCGTCAATTTGATAATTAATAGTTACATCATGCAGGGCATTTCCTCCGTAATTACGTAAAACAAATGAAGGAATAAATGAGGAGGAACAAATATTTCCATCCGGTGTATTAATAGTCATAATCCCCGCATCGTTCTGTACAGTGCTTCCGCAAGGAGTGTTGGTTCCTGCAAGGGAAGTTGTGCCCGTATTGTCAGGGTCAAGCCACGGTTTTAACCTGCGATTATTGGCGCTTCCGTTCGAAACCCAGTCGTACGAAAGTTTGCCAAACTGGTCAGGTACATTCGGTGTATTACAGTATGAATTTCCACCTGTAAGTGTACCGATGATAAATCCACTATTATCGAACAACGGAGAACCCGATGAGCCGGGTTCTGTAACTCCATGACCGTTAGTAGTAGCAGCCCAATGTACATCCCAGTGGGTATCCTGAACACTACCACCCCATGATGTGGAGGTAATAGCTTGAGTATAAGTTGATATTTTTTTGATGTCGCCATCCGGATGATGAATACAAATACCGGAAGTTGAAGCTGTGCCCGTATTATCCCAACCGTTGTAATAAACATTGTAAGCTGCCGAAGGGGGACTAAGCAATTGTAGTAACAGAAAATCGGAACCTGTATCGCCCCCGTTATCGTTGCTGTCGGCAATTTTGGTGCAGCCGTTTACAGTTTTATTTTGTGGACCGGTGGTTCCCGTACAGGTAGATGCTTGATAGTTGAAATAAAAAACCCATTGCCCGAATTGTGCTGTGGTGGTTCCCTCGCTGCAATGTTGTGCTGAAAAAAAATAGGGAGTGCAATCCTGACGAACATTATTGATAAGAGAACCGCTGCAATAACCCTGACCGGTAGGGTCTACTACTAGAATCCTCGCCACTCCTCTAACTTCATCGGCCCAATTAGTCGCTTCAGAACATAACACGTTTACTTCGCAGGCACCAGCAGCGGTGGCACTGTTTGCATCTTTAAGCGGAGTAACCCACCGGTAAGCATGTCCCACCTGATTAATACTGATAATGCCATTTCCTTTTTTTGAAGCGGGTTCAAAATATTCTATAACACATGTTTCTCCATGAATCACACCGGTGCAAAAAGTTCGTGGCTCGGAAGTGTTGTTATATGAAAAGGCGCCAATTATTTCTTCATGATGTGGCATGTAAACATGTAGCAGGGCACCTTCGGGTAAGTACAATTTGTCAAACAATGGTATTAAGGCGAGTGCTTTGGTAGAAGTGATTTTTACTTTCCAGATACGGTCACCGGTTGGTAGGTTTGTCCACCTTCCTGCATTATCTAAAGTTATGTTGGTGCTGATGGAGCGCGAAAATTTTGGGAGGGCTCCATTCTTTACATCAGTAATGTCGGCTTGTTCAGCCGCACTTAGTACAAATTCGGGAAGAATAATTTCCGGTGCTTCTGAAACGGATAGCTTGAAACTTTTTGGTAGGATAGTTTCATCAAATTGCGCTGATGCAAAATATGTGAAGGCAAAAAACAGAATGCTTACAGCCTGTAACTTTTTCATACGTTTGTTTATAGAAGGCGTGAAAGTATATTTTTTAATTCGCGCTATTATTGCGGGCAAATACTTATGTGCTGCTTTTAATAAGACAGATTAAAATTTAATAAAAGAAGTTGCGTTCAATATGGAACACTCTAGAATGAATGAAAAATGGATTTAACTGAACCAACAAGCCCCATAAA
>CAIYOV010000390.1 GCA_903927935.1 uncultured Bacteroidota bacterium
ATACTTGGTGATAGTTCTTTGCGTAAAGATTGGCTGGTTCTGCAAAATTCAAAATCCTATTTCAACGATTATCCGGATGCTCATTTAAATAATGCTGGTCATCGCTTTTATGCTGATTGTCTGAAAGCATTTTTGAAAAATTCGTTTGAACTCAAATAAGTTTTTAAATTGGTTTTTGTGAATCAATTCTGCACTATTTCTACTGCCAGCCATTTGTACAAAGTGCAGGCACTTGCAGGCTCTCTGAAGAAACAGCAACATAATTTCCTGCTTCATGTATTGTTGATAGACGGGCACTCCGATCTTATGGTAGATAATTGCAGATTATGGGAGTTGAAAGATTTTAAAGACAACAACTTTGTCTCTATTATAAATAAGTACAAAAAAATTGCGGACAAATTACGCTGGAGTCTTAAGCCAGTGTTTATGAAATTTCTCCTCGAGAAACAAGGGTTAGAAAAAATCATTTACCTTGATAATGATCAATTTTTTTATTCCGACTTTCAATTTCTATTCGAGCTTTTAACTGCCCATTCTTTTTTACTTACACCTCATTATTATAAAAACGATCCGAAGAGTGATCAAAACTGGTTTGAGGCAAATTTCAGAGTGGGGTTGTTTAATGCCGGATTTGTGGGCGCAAATAAGAATGCTTTAAAGACTTTGCAATGGTGGGCTGAATGTTGCGAATACCGTTGCGAGAAAAATACATTCCGCGGTTTATTTGATGACCAAAAATATCTTGACCTGATTCCGGTTATGGATGAAAATGCTCACATTATTCGTCATCAGGGATGTAATGTAGCTGGGTGGAATACTGAAATATGCAAGCGGGAAGTTAGCGATAGTCGTATCTTGATTAACGGGAAATTCCCTGTTGTATTCATTCATTTTAACGACACAACAATCAGGGAAATTGTTTGTGGTAAGGATAAAATTCTTTTCAATTATTACCAGGAGTATGTGGAAGTGCTAAAAAAATATAAGAGTAATTTACAGGAAAAGGATTTACTGTTTCCTCAACCACTTTTGGATAAATTAAAATACCGTATCTGGAAAATTCTGACTGAATATGGAATTTGAGATACTATTTAAAAAAACGTTTCAAGAATTTCTGAATAAGATCTTATGAATTTATGGCTTGAAAATTCAATTAAAAGGGCATTTGATTTTTTGGGATTTCAGATTTCACGGTCATGGAATACACCGGTTGGCGACATGAAATCTTTTATTCAGGATGTGAAAAAAAGAGGACTAACTGCAACAAATATTCTTGATGTTGGTGCTTATGAAGGATGGTTTAGCGAACAAATTTCATTGGTATATCCCGATTCCTTCTTCTACCTCATAGAGCCATTAGAAGAAATGCAAAGTCACATGGTAGATTTTTGCAAGCGGCATGAACAATCTAAATATTTCAAGCACGCTGTTGGTTCTTCCAATACTGTAAAAACTCTTCGGGTAGCTGATGATTTAGCCTGCTCAAGCCTGTTTGAAGTACAGAGCCGGAATGAGAAAGGGCAGGAAGTATCTGTAATAACAGTTGATTCTTTAATCAAGGATAATCAAATTCAGATACCCGAAATTGTAAAAATTGACGTACAGGGTTATGAATTGGAGGTATTGAAAGGTGCTTACGAATTGTATGGCAAAACTGAGTTATTTATTATCGAAGTGTCGTTGCAGAAAAAAGAAGAGCACTTCCCGCTGATCGGGGATATTATTGCATTTATGAGTAATCAAAATTATGTCGTTTATGATTTTGCCGGATTTCTAAGACACCCCAAAGACGGCTCTTTATTTGAATGCGACTTGTGCTTTGTAAAAAGAGATAGTATCCTTAGAAAATAAAAACACTGCAATAATCTTTTTAAGTTTCAGGCATGGCAAATAAAAAACCGAAAAGAGAAAATCTTGAAACGGTTAAAAAGAAAGAGTTGGTTTCTGTATTTAACAACGAAAGATTTTACTCGCTCTTTATTTTTTCTTTTTCAATACTGCTCTATTTCAATTCTGTTTTTAATGATTATAATATGGACGATGAACTCGTCACTCAGAATCATCGTTTAACATCAAAGGGTATTAGTGCAATCCCGGAAATATTTTCTTCCCCTTACTATGCCGATAAATCAGGTTATAAATACGAATACCGCCCGATGGTTCTTGCAAGTTTTGCTATTGAACATTCGTTTTTTGGTGAACATGCATGGGTAAGCCATTTGATAAATGTCTTATTGTACTCATTACTATGTCTGGTTCTTTTTAAAGTTTTGAGGGAATTATTGCAATCATATAATATTCTTTTCCCATTTCTGATTACTCTGTTTTTTGCCGCATATCCACTGCATACTGAAGTAGTGGCAAGTATTAAAAACCGTGATGAAATTCTTGCCTTAATTTTTGGTTTACTGAGTTTGCATTTTTCGATTCTGTTTAGTTCGAAAAAGAAAGTTGTTTATCTGCTTGCAGCCTGTTTGTTTTTTCTATTTGGCATTCTTTCGAAAACAACAACTATCACGTTTGTTTTACTTATCCCACTTTCCCTGGTTTTGTTCAGTGAAATATCTTTTACCTACTTAATGATGATAACAACTGTCCTAGCAATACCGGCAGTTTTTTTTGCGCGCTTATATTCATTCACTCAGCAGATTGGCTTATTCCTGTTGTTGATTGTTGTTGCAATAACATTCTACGGATTTAAATATTATAGGCGGAGTTACAACTATATCAAAGAGGTTATTTCGAAAAATCTGAATTGGATGATGCTTGAAGAAGACCAATCTATAAAGGTTGGTCATTCACTCAATTTTGGATTTTTGAAAAATTGGTGGTTCCTTTTTTCTTTTACGATAATGATATTTAGCTCGGTAATTATTTCGGCAGCGGGTATGTACTTTGGTATATACTGGATGGCCGGTTTGATGCTCTTCGGGTTGGCTTTATTTTTTATGGTTGCCAGAGAAGAATTAAAACTTCTGCTGATTATACCAATTACTTTAATAGGCATATTTTACATTTCCAACATTCATTTGAGCGCTTCTGGTGCTGAATCTGCCCTTTTGGTGTTATTGGGAGGAATTATTCTTTACCGAAACAAAACTTCCAAAATTGTCGGAATCATCAGCTATCTGCTTTACTCGCTGGTGGCTGTTATATTGAATCAACATTCGTTTTATTTTTTAACCGGCATCTTGTTTTTTGTGATGTTGGATAAACGCACCTACCGGCTATCGTATTTAGGAGCGGTTCTCATTTCTTTCTTTTATTTAAAAAAGCTTTTTGTGTTTAGTTCTTTGCACAAGAGTTTCGATATGACGCTGTTAAGTACTCCGATTGTTATAGCATCGGTTGTATTGTTATGGCGCAAGAAAAATAAATGGATGCAGTACTCTGCAGTTTTGCTAATAGCCGCCTTCGTGAGTTTTACTCCACCGACTAACCAAACAGGTGTATTCAAAAGTATCGGAAAAGGGTATTCGCAAATTAGTCAGGTAAGGGCAACCGACCTTACACCGGTGCAAACCGTTCGCCCTTTCAATTTTATAGAAATACCAATAAGCAGTAGCGATCCGCTGACGGTAAAACTTGGCACATCGATGTTGGTGCTTGGGAAATATTTAAAGCTGCTGGTTATTCCCTACCCCATGAGTTTTTATTATGGCTATTCTTATATCAGTCCTGTGGCTATTACG
>CAIYOV010000391.1 GCA_903927935.1 uncultured Bacteroidota bacterium
CAAATCATTTTCCCTGAAATGGAAATTGATAAAGTAACCCGCATCCAGGGTATGGACATTACGTTCGTAACTACAGCTCAAACCGATGAAGAGGCACTAGCTCTTCTTACAGCATTGGGTATGCCTTTCAAGAAACCGGAAGTAAAAGAAGCTAACTAAAAACTATTCAATACTAATATAAGATGGCAAAGAAATCAGTAGAAGCTCGTCAGCGCAAAAGAGAACGTCTCGTTGCAAAGTTTGCTGACAAACGCAAAGCATTGAAAGAAGCAGGCGAATGGACCTTGCTCGATAAACTTCCGAAGAACAGTTCGAAAGTTCGTCTGCGCAACCGTTGTGCGCTTACCGGCAGAGGAAGAGGATACATTCGTATGTGGGGTGTATCGCGTATTAAGTTCCGCGACTTAGCCAGCGAAGGAAAAATTCCGGGAATCACAAAATCATCTTGGTAAAATACTATTAACTAATAACGACTAACAAATAACAATATGGTTATCGATCCAATCTCAGATTTTCTTACAAGAATAAGAAACGCGCAGCAAGCCGGTCATCGCATCGTGGAAATTCCTGCTTCTAAAACCAAGAAGAGAATTACCGAGATATTATATGAGCATGGCTACATTCTTAAATACAAGTTTGAAGATACAGACGATAATCAAGGTGTAATTAAAATTGCGTTGAAGTTTGATGCAACGAGCAAAAGTCCGGTTATCAAGAATCTGAAAAGAATCTCTACTCCGGGTTTACGTCAGTATGCAGGTAAAGGCGAATTGCCTCGCGTATTAAGTGGATTGGGAATTGCCATCATCTCTACTTCAAAAGGGGTAATGACAGAAAAGCAAGCTAGAGAATTAGGAATAGGAGGAGAAGTATTGTGCGAAATATTCTAAGATAAAGTTGAAGATTCAATCAAAAAATTAAAATCGAATTTATGTCACGTATAGGCAGATCACCCATCACACTTCCGAAAAATGTTTCGGTTGAAGTATTGGGAGGAAACGTTGTAAAAGTAAAAGGTCCTAAAGGCGAATTGTTTCAGACAATTGACCCGGATATTACTATAAAGGTAGACGGCTCAACACTTAATGTTGAAAGACCTACAGAACAAAAAAGACACAAATCTCTTCATGGAACTTACCGTGCATTGATTGGTAACATGGTTACCGGTGTTTCTGATGGATATACAAAGCAAATGGAACTGGTAGGTGTGGGTTTCCGTGCCGATGTTGCAAAACAGGTAGTTACATTGAGTGTTGGTTATTCTCACCCTGTAGTTGTTTTGTTGCCGAGCGAAATTAAGGCATCTGCAAAACAGGATAAAGGACAGAATCCGATTATCACTTTAGAGTGCAGCGATAAAGATCTGCTGGGTTTAGTTTGCGCTAAAATCCGTTCTATACGTAAGCCGGAACCATACAAAGGAAAAGGTATCAAGTTCGTAGGCGAACAATTAAGAAGAAAAGCAGGTAAATCAGCCGCTAAGAAATAATAGTTAGAAAACAGTTAATGGTTAATAGTAAAACCGAAAGTCATGGCAGTAACTAAAGAAGCAAGAAGAAAAAAAATAAGAAGCAGAATTCGCGGAAAAATAAGCGGTACTGCAGAGCGTCCGAGATTGAGCGTTTACCGCAGCAATAAGGAAACGTATGTTCAGTTGATTGACGACACTGCAGGTGTAACGTTAGCTGCTGCATCTACACGCGATAAAGATTTTACCCGCAACGGTACTAAAGGTGAGCAAGGCAAAGCAGTAGGTACTGCATTGGCTAAGAAAGCTGCTGAGAAAGGAATTACCGAAGTGGTATTTGACCGCGGTGGTTACCTGTATCACGGTCGTGTTAAAGCGGTAGCTGAAGGTGCACGTGAAGGCGGATTAAAATTCTAATTGATAAAAGATATTCAATAAATAAAGCAAATGGCAAGATTGAACGTTCAAAAGCTCAAAGCGAGCGAACTCGAATTGAAAGAGAAAGTGGTAAACATCCGCAGAGTAACTAAAGTTACTAAAGGAGGTCGTACTTTCACCTTCTCAGCAACTGTAGTGGTTGGTAACGGCAACGGCATTGTTGGCGAAGGACAAGGTAAAGCTCGTGAGGTGCAGGAGGCAATTCAAAAAGGTATTGATGATGCTAAGAAGAACTTAGTGAGCGTTCCGGTATTCAAAGGAACTATCCCTCACGTTCAGTTCGGAAAATTTGGTGCAGCAAAAGTAATGTTGAAACCAGCTTCTCAGGGAACCGGTGTAATTGCAGGAGGTTCTATGCGTGCGGTACTAGAGAGCGTTGGTATTAAAGATGTATTGGCAAAATCCCAAGGCGGTGCAAACCCGGCTAACGTAATCAAGGCCACTTTAGATGCACTTAGCAAATTACGCGATCCTTTCACTGTTTCAAGAAACAGAGGAGTTTCGATGGAGAAAGTATTCAAAGGATAATTAGAAAAGACTTTAGATAAATACAAACAAAATGGCAAAGGTTAGAATCACAAAAACTAAAAGCACGATTGAAAAAGACGAGCGTCAGAAAAGAACCTGCACAGCTCTGGGCTTAAACAAAATCGGTTCGAGCAACGAAGTTGAACATACTCCTGCAATTGCCGGAATGATTCGTAAAGTTGCTCATTTGGTTAAGGTAGAAAACATTTAATCGTTTAGGTAAATACAAGTAAAATGGAATTACATAATCTCACACCCGCTAAAGGCGCAATAGGAAGAAAGAAAAAAAGATTAGGTCGCGGACAGGGTTCTACCGATGGCGGAACAGCTTCTCGTGGTCATAAAGGTGCACAATCGCGTTCAGGTTATTCGCAAAAGGCGGGCTTTGAAGGAGGTCAGATGCCTTTGCAGAGAAGAATGCCGAAAATCGGTTTCACTAACTTCAGCCGTTTAGAGTATACTGCACTTAACCTTGGCAAAGTACAGGAGTTAATCGATAAATACGGTTTGACAGAAATTACCGTTGATGGCCTGCGCGAAAAAGGTTTGCTTGGCAAAAGAGATTTAGTAAAAATACTAAGCACCGGTGAACTGAAAACAAAAGTGAATGTAAGTGTTCACGGTATCAGCGAATCGGCTAAAGCAAAAATTGAAGGACTCGGTGGCAGCGTAACGATTGTGAAAAAATAAGTCATAAATAAAGTCCCGATGTTGTCGGGATTTTTCACTTAGAAAATACTATGAAGTTAATTCAGAAATTAAAAGAGATTTGGAGTATCGAAGAACTTCGTTCAAGAATTCTTCTTACCCTCGGATTGATTCTCATTTACCGTTTGGGAACATATATAGTTCTCCCGGGTATTGACCCTACAGCTCTTGATAATGTTAAGTCTCAGGGCTCAAGCGGTATACTTGGATTGGTAAACTTATTTGCGGGTGGTGCGTTTGCGCGTGCCTCTATATTCGCGTTGGGTATCATGCCTTATATCTCTGCATCTATCGCTATTCAGTTGTTGACGCTGGCAATTCCTTATTTCCAGAAATTACAGAAAGAAGGCGAAAGCGGAAGAAGAGAACTTAACCAATACACCCGTTTGCTGACAATTGTAGTTACAGCATTTCAGGGTGCAGGTTATGTAGTGTATTTGCGTAATGCAGATGCTGCAGCAGTATTACCTTCTCTATCTCCTTTCCTATTCACTATTTCAACTGTAGTAGTTCTTACAGCAGGAACTTTATTTGTAATGTGGATGGGTGAAAGAATTACCGATAAAGGAATTGGTAACGGTATTTCGTTAATCATCATGATTGGTATCCTTGCTCGTTTCCCAGGTTCTATTCTCGAAGAGTTTTCATCGAGAATAGCGAAAGGCGGATTGATTGCCTTTGTAATTGAAATGGCATTCTTAGTGGTGGTAATTGGTGCTTGTATTTTATTGATTCAGGGAACCAGAAGAATACCGGTGCAGTATGCAAAGCGTAATGTAGTGCAGGGCGGAAAGATGATGCAGTCGGGTGGTGTTCGTCAGTATCTTCCTTTAAAGCTGAATGCTTCGGGAGTAATGCCTATTATCTTTGCTCAGGCCATTATGTTCTTACCGGCTACTGTTGCACAGTTCATTCCGGGCTTTGACTCCAATAGCAAATTCCTGATTGCGTTCAACGATATCAAATCTATTCCTTACAACTTGACATACTTTCTGTTGATTGTTGCCTTTACTTATTTCTACACCGCATTGATTGTAAACCCAACTCAAATTGCGGACGATTTAAAGCGCAACAGTGGATTTATTCCGGGTGTTAAACCAGGCAAGAAGACAGAAGAATTTATTGATGCTGTTATTTCCCGTATTACTTTACCCGGTGCTGTTTTCTTAGGTATCGTAGCTATCATGCCTGCAATAGTAATGTTGTTCGATGTGAACCGCGCCTTTGCACTTTTCTTTGGAGGTAGCTCTATCTTGATTATGGTGGGTGTTGTGCTGGATACACTGCAAACAATTGAAACTTATTTATTGAACCGTCATTATGATGGATTAACTTCATCGGGGCGTATAAAAGGAAGACAAGGGCTTGCATCTGCAAGTATGTAATCACACAAGCCCTCTCCGAAAAGAGAGGGTTTTTTGTTTCTACCAATGGCAATTAAAATAAAAACACAGGAAGAAGTCGAATTAATCCGCAAAAGCTGCCAGGTTCTTTCTGCTGCTTTAGCCGAAGTGATTAAAGCTGCAAAAGCAGGAACTAACGGTTTAGCATTAGATAAACTGGCCGATGAATTTATCAAAGACTGCGGTGGCAAACCTTCTTTTAAAGGTTATCATGGCTTTCCAAATGCGCTTTGTATTTCTATGAACGATGAGGTAGTGCATGGTATACCAACCGGTGTGGAGTTTAAAGATGGCGACATCATCTCGCTTGACTGTGGTGTTTTTATGAATGGCTATCATGGTGATATGGCTTACACTATCGGTATTGGAAATGTAAAGCCCGAAACATTGCAGTTGATGCGCGTTACCAAAGAATCACTCTTACTTGGAATTGAATTTGCCACAGCCGGAAGAAGAACCGGTGACATTGGTTTTGCCATTCAGGATTTTTGTGAGCGTAAGAACCCCTACAAATGTGTGCGCGAATTAGTTGGTCACGGGGTAGGAAAGTCTTTGCATGAAGACCCGCAGGTTCCTAATTACGGACGTAAAGGTGACGGAGCGAAACTTCCCGAAAACTGCGTTATCGCTATTGAACCCATGGTGAACCTGGGCAAAAGAGAAGTTTATACTAAAAAAGATAACTGGACCATCGGCACACAGGACGGCACTCCCTCAGCTCACTTCGAGCATACGGTTCTTGTAAAACCGGTTAAGGCAGAAATACTCACCAGTTTCACGGCTATAGAAAAAGCGGTTCAGGAAAACCCAGAGTTGGTGAAGATATAACCCGAGGGGCCCTTTTACGAATTTTCTCCGAAAACTTGGCAATTCAATTTTTAATTTATCTTTGCGGACGTTTTTTATATTTCATGCCTGCGGCTTCCATGTTTGCATGAGTTGAAAAACGAAACAAAAGTATTTTTTAATCAGATTTTTTAAACAATGAACATTTACGTAGCAAACATTAGCTTCCGTGCATCGGAAGGCCAGTTGAAAGATTTATTTCAGCAGTTCGGAGAAGTAGCATCCGTTAAAATTGTAACCGACCGCGAAACCGGTCGCAGCCGTGGTTTCGGATTTGTAGAAATGCCAAACGATTCTGAAGGAGCAGCAGCCGTAGCTCAGTTAAACGGTACTTCTTTTCAGGACCGCAACCTGGTAGTAAACGAAGCGCGTCCGCCAAAACAATAAGCCATTTTTAATTGACTTGAAAATAGAAAGCATCCTGTGTTTTCACGGATGCTTTTTTGTTTTATAAATTTTTTCTTAACCGTTTTTTTTTAATCATTTATTTTTTAAACAATGAACATTTACGTAGCAAACATCAGCTTCCGCGCATCGGAAGGTCAGTTGAAAGATCTTTTTCAACAATTCGGAGAAGTATCGTCCGCTAAAATTGTAACTGACCGTGATACAGGTCGCAGCCGCGGTTTCGGCTTTGTAGAAATGCCAAACGATTCTGAAGGTAAACAAGCTATCGCTCAATTGAACGGTACTGAATTTGCAGAAAGAAACTTAGTGGTAAACGAAGCTCGTCCATCTAACAAGTAGTAAGTCATTTAAACGTCTTATAACTAAAGCGTCCTGCAGATTTTGCAGGACGCTTTTTTGTTTTCAACCGTGAAATTTGCCTTTGGCTGTCACTTACCCCTTAGCTCTTTCCAGCCTCTCATTTTGTTATTCTCCATTCTCCATTCTCTAAACTATATCCATCATCACCACCAAAGTAATTTTCTTCCCGTGCGCTACCACAGCTTGAGCCTTGGTATCCTTAAACCCCTCTTTCTTCAGCATAAACGAATGGCTGCCCTCTGCTAAATCTCTATAAGTAATAAACCCTTTCGTGCTGCTCTTTTTCGCACTTACCGATGTATCCCGGTAACACTTCACATTTATCAGCGGCTCGTTGTTTGCCGTGTTCAACACCTGTAGTTGCGCCACCGTTTTAAAGGTTCCAGGGTCAATAATTATTCTGGCCGATTCATAGCTATTATAAAACTCCTTGTTTCCGTTATGCAAGTACTCCACCGCTATTTTATCTAACTGCTCTTTCGCTATTTTACTGGCATCGTTGAACAAAGTATTAAGTGTATTTCGTACTCCCTTTTTCAAATTCACTGCTTCCCTCGGTTTAGGCGCTTTTCCGCTGTAATCGTTTATACCTCCATTAAAACTCGTTAGCACGGCTGCGGTAATACCGTAATCAGCTAAGTCAGCCAGGTGGCTGTTGGCAGTGTCATAAATAGTACTGCAAATCGCCACCACATCATCATCCTTCGCATGGCTTATGTCCGAATACGAAATATGCATCGCTTCCTTTAATACATCATCATTTTTAGTGGATGCAAAAGCATATAACATACCCGCTATCCCCGCTCCGAATTCCGCCAAATCCTTCTTCGCTTTCATTTTCGAAATGGCATACCCACCGGTTTGCGCTTCCAATTGCGCTGCTGCCGTCACTATTGCGGCCACTGTAGTTTTAAACGCATTATAACCGGTCTGAAAAGCCACTATTAGGGCAACAGTAGCTAAGTTGTCTTCGCAAAGCGCTATCACAGTATGAAACATGTTCAGCTTTGCTTCTTTTTTCGCTTCCATAAAACATTGTTTTTGATGATGTATTCAATGCTTCATATTCTGTCTGCTTCTTGTTTTGTTTTTTATTTTTTGCCTGCTTTTAATTGCTTACTGCCTGCTGTTATTTTCTTATGAACGCTTCCCCCATCCAAAATATTGTACCGCCATTTCCTCATTAATAAATTTTTACAATTCAATGACATTTCCTCCTCTGGAGGAGCTGTCACAAAGTGCCGGTAGAGGATGCCTTTAATTTCCCATCCTTATTTCAAGGATGGGTGCCCGAAGACGGGAAGTAGAAGTATTCAATACGCTATATATACACAAGGAATTCTTCATTTATTATTATGATTTCTATTAAATACAGAAGGGGCCCGAAATGCGCCCCTTCTGTATTTAATTCACCCAACTAACTCCATTAATTCTTAAATACCCTTTTCGCAACAAATGTTTTGTTGCTGTTCTTAATCATCAGTAAATAAACTCCGCTAGCGTAGTTGCTCAAATCCAATTCTTCGCGGATAGCGTTGCCTCTAATTTCCCTTTCGTAAAGTAATCTTCCCAAATCATCGCGTAATTCAATCCGTGCCACTTCTGTCAGATTATCTGCATGAACATTCAGCATGTTTTCAGTCGGGTTAGGATAAATCATCAGGTTGACAAAAGGAACTTCCGCTATTCCTACACCGGTTACGCTAACAATTGAAGAGGTATCACTACAACCTGAAGAGTCTGTCACCAGCACACTGTATGAACCATTCACCAAAGCAATCAATGTTTTGTTAGTATCAGCAGCAAGAACCACATTGTTCAGCAGCCACTGATATTTTGAAAACGTAGTAGTGCGCAATGTATCATTACCGGTTATTGTAACTACAGCAACCGGTAACTGATGCACACTCAAACTCAGCACTTGAATGCTATCGCAGCCCAAAGAAGAGGTAAGCGTATCTCTGTAAACTCCGGCAGCGGTCAGGCTCTGTCCATAAAAATTGTAAACGTCACCTTGGCAAACAGAAGCACTCGAACTATCTGTATGCGATAAAACAACCTGCAAGTGAAGCACGATAAAACTATCACAACCGGCAACTGAAGAAAGTGTGTCGTTATAAGTTCCACCCACAGAAAGTGTTTGTCCGTTAAACGAATAAGTGCTTCCGTTACAAATGTGCGTATTGATGTTAGTGGTAACAACCTGATTAACCGTGAGCGATAGCGTAATAATACTGTCGCAACCGTTAGCGGCAACAAGTGTATCGTTATAATTTCCACCAGCTGTCAGGTTCATAGAATGGAACTGATAACTTTCACCCTGACAAATGCTTTGGCTGAAACTATAATGCGAAGGTTGCAATACAGAAACAGTAACGGCATTGCTTGTAGCGCTAACCGGTAGAGGGCAAACTGCGTGGCTCGTCATTACACACCATACCGAATCGTTATTTGCAAGCGATGCGTTAGCATACGAACCGGTATTACCCGACTGAACAATTCCGTTTTTATACCACTGATAACCCGGTGATGTTCCTCCATTTGTTGGAGAAGCTGTGAAAGTAATGGACGTGCCCAAACAGAAAGTAGTTTGAGTTGCAGCAACTGTAACAGCAGGAACAACATTAGAGATAATAGTCATTACAACTTTGTTGCTGGTTGCTGTATTCGGGAACACGCAAGTTTTATTCGATGCTATAACGCACCAAACAGAATCGCTGTTTGCAAGTGTGTTATCTGAGTAAGTGACAGAGTTTGTTCCTACCGTAGTTCCATTCTTAAACCAGGTATAAACCGGTGTTGAACCACCGTTAACCGGAACAGCGGTAAACGTTATACCGGTTCCGGCACAAACGTTGTTTTGGGAAGCAGTAATTGAAACTGCCGGTGATGTAATTGGATTCACTATCATCTTCACTTTACTGCTTGTTATGCTAACAGGCGAAGGACATGGAGCATTTGAAGTGAAGATACACCAGATAGAATCGTTGTTTGCCAGTGTAGTGATGCCGTAAATAGCAGTACCATTCCCAACGTTCACATTATTCTTCTTCCATTGATAAGCAGGATTTGCTCCGCCATTGGTAATAGTTGCTGTAAACGTTACAGAATCACCGGCACAAATCGGATTTTGAGAAGCAACTATCGAAATAGTAGGAACCACAATCGGATTCACTGTCATGTGTACTTTGTTGCTTGTACCGGTAGCCGGTGAAGGGCATTGCGCATTCGATGTCATGATACACCAAACGGAATCGTTATTGGCAACAGCGTTTGAGTAGCTGCTTGTGTTCCCCGCCTGAAGCACTCCATTTTTATACCATTGGTAAGTTGGAGATGCTCCGCCATTGGTTGCAGAAGCAGTAAACGTTGCAGAACTGCCTGCACAAATAGGGTTCTGTCCCGCATTTACCGTAACCGAAGGAACAACGGTAGGTGTAATGATGATGATTACTTTATTGCTCGTAGCCGTAGATGTTGAAGTGCAATTAGCATTCGAAGTAAGCACGCACCATACCGAATCAGTACTTGCAAAAGCACCAAACGAATAAGTGGCAATACTGCTTCCAACGGTTGCTCCATTCTTATACCATTGATAAACCGGTGTAGAACCGCCATTGGTAACAGATGCCGTAAAGGTTACAGAAGCACCGGTGCAAATCGGATTCTGGGAAGCATTTACCGAAATAGTTGGCGTCACAATCGGATTTACCGTCATGTGCACTTTATTGCTTGTAACACTTGCAGATGAAGGACAAGGTGCATTGGATGTGAGAACACACCATACAGAGTCGTTGTTAGCAAGAGCGGTAGTAACAAAAGTAGTGGCACCGGTTCCCACGCTAACGTTATTCTTCATCCATTGATAAACCGGAGTTGTTCCGCCATTGGTAATGGTTGCTGTAAATGTTACAGAAGCTCCCGCGCAAATCGGATTCGGCAAACCAGTGATGGAAATAGTAGGAGTAACCGTTGGATTGACCGTCATGTGGACTTTGTTGCTCGTACCGGTAGTTGGTACAGGGCAAGTAGCATTCGAAGTCATAATGCACCATACAGAATCATTATTAACAACCGTGTTGATGTATGTGTTTGTATTTCCCGCCTGAACCACTCCGTTTTTATACCATTGGTAAGTAGGAGATGCACCGCCATTGGTTGGTGCAGCAGTAAATGTTACCGAAGTACCCGCACAAACACTAGTTTGCGTTGTGCTTACAATTACAGAAGGAGTTACCTGAGGGGCAATAACTATTACAACTTTATTACCTGTAACTGTAAGTGGCGAAGCGCAGGTAGCATTCGAGGTCATTACACACCAAACTGAATCATTATTCGAAAGCCCATTATCCGTATAAGAGTTCGAATTGATACCAACAGTGTTTCCGTTCTTATACCATTGATAAGCCGGAGTAGTACCTCCGTTGGTTGGAACCGCACTGAATATTATTGAAGCACCAGTACAAATCGGATTCTGCGAAGCACTCACAGTAACAGTTGGCGTGGCAATTTGGTTCACCACCATTTTTATTTTGCTGCTGGTTATACTTGCCGGTGATGCACACAATGCATTCGAAGTAAGTATGCACCAAACGGAATCGTTATTTACCGGAACAACCAATTTGTAAGTGGCTGAATTACTTCCCACTGTTACGTTATTCTTTTTCCATTGGTAAACCGGATTTGCTCCACCGTTTGTAATGGTTGCCGTAAACGTTACAGAATCGCCCACACAAACGGGGTTCTGTGTTACAGCAATGCTGATGGTTGGAACAACCACAGGATTCACTGTCATGTGAACTTTGTTGCTGGTGGCAGTAGCCGGTAAAGGACAAGCAGCATTAGATGTCATTATACACCAAACCGAATCGTTGTTGGCAAGCGAAGAACTTGTAAAAGCATTGGTACTTCCTGCCTGTAGCACTCCGTTTTTGTACCACAGATAAGTTGGCGATGCCCCGCCATTAGTTGGCAATGCAGTAACCGTAACAGATGTTCCCGCACAAATAGTAGTTTGCGAAGCACTGACTGCTACAGACGGAACCACCGTGGTGTTTACATTGATGGTTACAGTTGCAGTAGACGTACAACTGCCCGATGTACCGGTTACCGTGTAGGTTGTTGGAGCAAGAGGGGTAGCTGTTACACTTGCACCGGTAGAACTGCTTAACGTTCCTGATGGTGACCACGTATAAGTGTTTGCCCCGAATGCATTCAGCACTGCCGATGAGCCGCTGCAAATAGTTGGAGTAGTCGTACTCACCGAAGTATTGTTAGGACTGATATTTACTGTATACGAAGCAGTGCCTATACATCCCGATGTTGTACCGGTAACAGTATAAGTAATAGAAGAACCCGGAGTAGCATATACAACAGCACCGGTGGTAGTATTCAATCCTGTACCCGGTGACCATGCATATGTAGTTGCACCGCTCGCTGTAAGTGTATCAGTATGTCCCTGACATATTGTACTCGCAGTAGCTGAAACACCTACTAACGGTCCCGGATTTACGGTAACAGTAACCGGTGATGAAACCTTACTGCAACCTGCATTAGAAACAGTAACATAGTAAGTTCCCGAACTGGTTACTGTAATAGAAGAAGTAATAGCACCGCCACTCCATAAGTAACTTAAACCGCTTCCGGTGTTTGCAGCCAGTATCACACTGCTGCCGTTACAAAAAGTGGTTGGTCCGTTTGGAGTAATAGTAGCAGTTGGTGCAGTAAGAACAGTTACCGCAATAGCAGCAGCTGAAGCAGAACAGGTATAAGAATTGGTAACTGTCAACGAATAATTACCCTGTGCTAATACTTTAATTGAACTCGTTGTTGCATTGTTGCTCCAATGGTAAGTCAAACCGGAACCGGTATTGCCATAGAGCATTACACTGTCACCCGTACAGAAAGTAGTAGCTCCGCTTGGTGTAATGGTAGCAGTTGCAGAAGGATTCACCGTTACCGTATCGTGAGCCGAAGTAGTAGCACAACCATTTGTGCTGGTTACTGCTACATCAAATACTCCGCTTTGGCTCGCTACATAAGAAGTAGTAGTTGCTCCGCCAATATTACTTCCGTTAATATGCCATTGATAGGTAGCATTCGCAGTTGCGTTCACACTCATCGTAACACTTCCTCCCTGACAGAAAGTAAGAACGCCATTAGCAGAGATTGTTGCCGTTGGAACGGGATTGACTGTAATTGAAACGGCTGATGATGTTGCGCTTGATATGGCGTTTGTTACTACCACCGTATAACTACCGGTTTGTGTAGGAACATAAGTAATACCTGTTGCTCCGTTAATGTTAGTGCCGCCAAGTTTCCATTGGTAGGTAGCCGATGCAGAATAGTTTGCCGATAGATAAGTTCCCGCACCCAAACAGAAAGTGGATGGGCCGTTTACGGTAATACTTGCCGTAGGTGCCTGCAACTGTCCACCGGTAAAGGTGGCGCGGTTTGTCAAAGACCATTTGCGCAAAGTATCCATTGACCGTATATACATGGTATGAAAACCGTTGGCAACGCTTGTTAAATCAATATTTGCAACAAGCCCAACCACATTGGTAGAATGCGTAAACGGAATATTACCTCCGTTCCCGAAACCGGGATCGGTGTCAACAAAATATTCCATCTTGATGATGTTACCTGCTGCTAATGGTCCGGTTTGCGCGGCATATTTAATGAACGAACCATAATTGGTCAGCGACCACTTACTATTAGAATCTTTCGAACGAAGATAAATAGTATGAAAACCGTTCGACAAAGCACTGATACTTACGTTCACAACCTGCCCTGAAATATCAAGAGCCGGAGTAACCGGTACGTTTGTTCCCAAACCAAAGCCGGGGTCAGCATCTACAAAGTATTCGAGTTTCACAATGTTGCCCGCAGCCGAAGGTCCGGTTTGAGCTTGGTATCGAATGAACACTCCATAATTCGTCAGCGACCATTTACCGTTCGTATCTCTGGTTCTGAAATAAATTGTATGGAAGCCGTAAGCATAACTTGTAATAGGAACCGAAACAACTTGTCCTGCAATATCCGGTGCAGTTGTTACAGGTACATTGGTTGCTAATCCAAAGCCCGGGTCAGCATCAACAAAATATTCCATCTTGTTAATGTTACCGGCTGCAGAAGGTCCGGTTTGCGATTGGTATTTAATAAACACTCCGTAATTAGTGAGTGACCATTTATTGTTTGCATCTCTTGTTCGTACATATAAAGTATGAAAGCCAAAAGACAAACTTGCAAGAGGTACTGCAATCACCTGCCCTGAAATATCCTGAGCGGGTGTTACCGGAACGTTGGTAGCTAATCCAATACCAGGGTCGGCATCCACAAAATATTCCATCTTGTTAATGTTAGCGGCAGCGGAAGGTCCGCTCTGCGATTGATATTTGATAAACACCCCGTAGTTCGTCAGCGACCACTTATTGTTAGCATCTCTTGTGCGAACGTATAAAGTATGAAAGCCGTAAGATAAACTTGCCAAAGGCACGGCAAAAACCTGTCCTGAAATATTCTGTGCAGCAGTTACCGAAACGTTAGTGGCTAAGCCAATCCCCGGGTCGGTATCAACAAAATATTCCATCTTGTTGATGTTAGCTGCCGATGAAGGACCGCCTTGTGCAGCGTATTTAATAAAAGGCTGATTGTTGGTGAGTGACCATTTGTTGTTGGCATCGCGCGAGCGCACATACAAAGTATGAAAGCCGCTGCTGAGTGCTGAAATGCTTGCTGAAAAAGCAAGCGATGAGACGTTGGCAGCCGGTGTAAATGTAACCGCAGTTCCAAGCCCGAAACCGGGGTCGGTATCATAATAGTATTCTATGCGTGTGATATTTTGTGCCGCAGCAGTTTGTATCAACAGGAACAGAAAACTAAAACTTACTGTAAGCTGCCTTATCTTTTTGATAAAGGGATTACTGTTTTCCATAAATGGTTCCATTTAATTTGATGAAAAAATTGTTTGATGCAGGCACACTATGCCTGCCCTTCATTCAAATTAATTATTGGACTTTGTGCTTATGGTAACGTTAATGTTGGTAGTTCCGGTTGGCGGAACGGTAAGAGAATAAATAGTAGGTACGCTTGGAATACCCGATAACTTGTAAGGATTAACGTTACCGAAAGCTCCCATATCCACACCGCCATAACCTGTAGCGATTGCCGGTGAACCTGCTTTGAGTTGATATTGCCCATCTGAAGTGCCCGAAGCAACAAATACATTGTTTACCATAGTTACACTCGGTATGTTACCATTCGCGCTTCCAATATTTGCGCTGCTGCTAATATTGTTGAAGTAAACACTGTTGTTTGGCGTAAAAGAAACACCGTTTAAAATATTATTGTCTATCTGAAAATTATAGACATTAAGAGAACCCCCAGCCATGGTGTTGTTCTCAAACGTTCCGGTGGTAGCTGCATCGAGGCCAACACCATAAGCCGAAAAAATGTTATTGGTAATAGATAAACCAGTCTGCGGGGAACCGCCTTGTGTTATTGAATAATAGAAATAGTTACCGTTAATGTTCAGGTTGTTTGCATTGGCATACAGATATAGATAGTAAACAAAATAATTTCTCTTAAGAGTAATGTTGCTTGAATAAATATAAGTATAACTAATTGTACAACCGGTTACAAACGAATTTGCGCTACCTGCGTTAAAAGTAATTGAACTGATGGTGGATTCTGCAGCACTATTTGCTTGTAAGCCT
The DNA here is from genome assembly GCA_903927935.1 of uncultured Bacteroidota bacterium. Lineage (GTDB taxonomy): Bacteria > Bacteroidota > Bacteroidia > Chitinophagales > LD1 > Bog-950. The sequence goes on from CAIYOV010000391.1 coordinate 14,874, forward strand.
GTATTGCTATTTACCCCCGAAAGGAAATAACCACTACCGATAACTACCAGCGGTTTGGTCATAGTCAAAGCACCATAACTGCCTTGCTCTACATGGATAGTATCACCGGCCACCGCAGCATCGTGTGCCGCCTGAACAGTTGTGAAATCTGCAACAACACCGGGGTTATTGTTTACCCGCCAGATGTGAGCATAGGTGTTGTTAGTAAATAACAAGGCAATAAAAAGAGTCGAGAGTACGATTATCTTTTTCATAAATAATGTGTTTTAGGTTAAGAAAGTAATGTGTGTCGGAAATAAAGATAACCTTATCTTTTAATAAGGGGATACCCAAAACAGCCACTTTCTTACTACATCTGCGGTCTGCCCCCTTCTTGTCAAACACATATAACATTATACTATAGTCCATATACTTTAGTCCATGCAATGCATTTCTTCTCCCTTGTAACACGTTATGCCTTTCGTGTAAAAGGCCTTGTCATCCATGCATCGCATTTCTTCCCCCTTGTAACGCGTTTTGCCTTTCGTGCAAAAAGCCTTGTCATCCATGCAACGTGCTTCGTCACCCTTTAAACGCATTTTCTCCTGCGCGTAATGCGCATTGCCACCCGTGTAGCACAATTTGTCATCCCTGTAGCGCAATTTATCTCCCCTGAAACGAGTTTTGTCAGCCCTGAAACACCCTTTGGCGTTCATGAAACGCACTTTGGTTCTCATGAAAAGCCCTCTGGCACCCCTGTAACGTGCTTTGTCAGCCCTGAAACACACTCTGGCCCTCCTGAAACGAGCTTTGTCGTTCGCGAAATGCACTTTGCCGTCCGTGAAACACACATTATCGCCTCTGAAACACACTTTGTCGTTCATGCATTGCATTTCCCCTCTCGTTCGTAGAGGTTAGGCAGAGGTGCAAAACCCATTACAACTTCGTTAACAAAAATTTTCAGTAATGTTAAAAACCCAAACAACCGTGTTTCCCCTTCATCCATTTGCCTGTTCCATGTTGCTTTTTGCCTGCTGGCTGCTGCCGCTGCCGCTCCTCACTTTGCCTACTGTTTCGCGCCCCTCACAAATTCTTAGCCAACTATTTGGAACTCTGCTATCGAAAGCTATCTTTGCGCTCCGTTTTGCAAAACCGGTTCCAAAATATCATTATAAGAATGCTGATTTAACCATTGTTTTAGTTCGTTTTTTTAGAACAAAAAACAGTCGCATTCTTATTTGTATATAGGAGATTAGTTAACTACATCAATCAATGTTACCATGGCAGAAACACTGAAAAAAAACGCTGAAAGAATCAACTTCGGTAAAATTAAACTCCCTGACGAACAACCGGACCTTCTCGATATTCAGTTAGAAACTTACAAAGAGTTTATTCAACTCGAAACTACTCCCGAAAACCGTAAGTTCGAAGGCTTGCACACGGTTTTCAGAGAGAACTTCCCTATCAGCGATACACGGAATATTTTCGTGCTTGAATTCATCGACTACTTTGTTGACCCTCCAAGATACTCTATTGAAGAGTGTATTGAAAGAGGTTTGACTTACTGCGTTCCGTTGAAAGCTAAGTTGAAACTTTCTTGTAACGACCCTGAGCACATCGATTTCAAAACTATCGTTCAGGATGTGTTCTTAGGAAACATTCCATACATGACTCCGAAAGGAACATTCATTGTAAACGGTGCTGAGCGTGTAATCGTTTCGCAGTTACACAGAAGCCCAGGTGTATTCTTCGGTCAGTCGATGCACCCGAACGGAACAAAAATTTATTCTGCGCGTGTTATTCCTTTCAAGGGAGCGTGGATGGAGTTTGCTACCGACA
>CAIYOV010000392.1 GCA_903927935.1 uncultured Bacteroidota bacterium
CTTTTAAATTGGCAACGGTTGCAAGTTTAATGGAAGACGGGTTGGTTACTAATAACACTCAAGTAGATGTAGAAAACGGAGAGTATCATCTTTACAAACTTACTATACACGACCATGAAGCACCGGAAACCCCAACGCTCACAGTAAAACGCGCTATTGAGGTTTCATCGAATGTGGCGATGGCAAAGTTGGCGTTTCAGAATTATCAATCTGCACCGGAGAAGTTTTACAAGCATCTTGAAGCATTCGGGTTTACAAAGCAAATAGATATTGAATTACCTGGTGCAGCTAAACCGTTGATTGCAGAGCCAAAAAAATGGAGTGGAGTATCTGCCGCATTCATTGCTCATGGATATGAACTGCAGATTTCTCCACTGCACACGCTGATGTTTTACAACGCCATTGCCAACAGCGGCACTATGGTAAAACCGTACATTGTTGACAGAATAAAAGAGTATAACAAAACAGTTGACTCATCAACTACTGTTGTATTGAATGAAAAAATTTGCAGCGCAAAGACTATTCAACAGTTGCAGGAAATTTTGAAAGGGGTAGTGGAAGAAGGAACAGCAACTAACCTTAAAACTGATTACCTGCATGTTGCCGGAAAAACCGGAACGGCAGTAATCGCCCAAGGCAATGCTGGATATAAGAACGGAGGAAAGAAAGTTTATCAGGCAAGTTTCTGCGGATATTTCCCTGCAGAGCAGCCGGAGTATTCCATGATTGTAGTGATCAATTCGCCTTCGCAAAATGGATACTACGGTAATGTGGTGGCTGGTTCCATTTTTAAAGAAGTGGCAGACAAAGTATACTCACTGTCTTTGGATATGCATCAGGCCATAAATAAACAGGTTGCAGACAATCAGACACCTGTAGTTCAGAAAGGAAGTGCATATGACCTTGCAAGCATCTACAACTTCTTTGGTTTAAAAACAAATGCAGTTGGTTCTGAATGGGCAAGCGCTTCAGCTAACGGAAAACAAATTGCATTGGCAGAAAATGAAATGGAAAGCAACATGGTGCCGGATGTAACCGGTATGAGTTTGAAAGATGCACTCTATCTTCTTGAAAGTGCCGGAATGAAAGTTTCAGTTGCGGGTAAAGGAAGCGTTATCAAGCAAAGTGTAATGGCAGGAGAGAAATTATTGAAGGGTATGGAAATCAGTATCGAATTAAAATGAAACAACGTCTAGTAATTCTTGGTGCAGGTGAAAGCGGTTTCGGAGCTGCTGTGCTTGGTATAAAGCAAGGTTACGATGTATTTGTAAGTGATGGGGGAAAGATAAAAGACACCTATAAGAAGCAATTAGAAGATTGGAAGATTGAATACGAGGATGCAAAGCATACAGAAGAAATAATTCTGAATGCCGATGTGGTGATGAAGAGCCCGGGCATTCCTGAAAAAGCAGAAATGGTGAAGAAGATTCGCAAACAGGGAATCAAGATTGTGAGTGAGATTGAATTCGGTTCTTGGTTTACCAATGCACAAATTGTAGGTATTACCGGTGCGAATGGAAAGACAACAACAACCGCGCTCACCTATCACATCATGAAAAGCGGAGGAATGAATGTGGGCTTAGGTGGAAACATCGGAAAGAGTTTTGCTTATCAGGTAGCTACTGAAAACTTTGATTATTACGTTTTGGAGATTTCAAGCTTTCAATTGGATGACATTGAAAAATTCCGTCCGGATGTAGCCGTGCTGACCAATATCACACCGGACCATTTGGATAGATACAATTACGAGTTACAAAATTATGTGACTTCGAAATTCAACATCACGAAGAATCAAACGGAGAAAGATTATTTCATCTACTGCGCTGACGATGAAATTACGATGAGCAACATGGAGAAGTATCCAACAGGCGCGCAAAAAATCCCGTTCGCGTATGACAAAGAATTTGCGGAGGGAGGATTTGTAAAAGACGACAACATCATTATTAACATAAACCAAAACCAATTTACCATGAGTATTCAGGAACTCGGATTGAGTGGACGTCATAACGTCTACAACTCGTTAGCCGCTGGGATAGTAGCTAACGTTTACGGACTGCGTAAGGAGCAGATCCGTGAAAGCTTATCGGACATGAAATCGCTCGAGCACAGAATGGAGAGCGTTGCTAAAGTCCGCAACATTGAATTTATTAACGACAGTAAAGCCACCAATGTGAACAGCACCTGGTATGCGCTGGAGTCAATGAACAAACCTGTGATTTGGATTGCCGGTGGTATTGACAAGGGTAACGATTACTCTGTAATGGAGCAATTGGTGAAAAAGAAAGTGCGTGGCATGATTTGCCTCGGAGTTGACAACACTAAACTTCATTCTGCCTTCGGTAAGATGGTGGATATCATGGTAAACGTTTCGAACATGGGCGATGCTGTACGGATGGCGTATCAACTCGGCAACTCCGGTGATTGCGTATTGTTATCACCTGCATGTGCCTCATTCGATTTATTCGAAAATTACGAAGACAGAGGAAAGAAATTTAAAGAAGAGGTTATTAAACTGTAATAGAATCAGGATGCAAAAATCTTAACCTATGCTCTATTATCTCTTCCGGTTTCTTGACCAGCATTATAATTTCCCCGGTGCAGGGCTATTCAACTTCATCTCTTTCCGAGCTGCAGCAGCTGTATTGCTATCACTATTGATTTCGATGGTGTATGGTGATAGATTAATTGCCATGCTTCGTAAGAAACAAATCGGAGAGACAATTCGAGAGCTTGGATTAGCAGGAGAAAACTCTAAAAAGGGAACTCCTACCATGGGAGGGTTAATCATTCTGGGGTCCATTTTGATTCCGACTTTGCTATTCGCAAAACTGGAAAACGTTTATATCATTCTTATGCTTATCGCCACGGTGTGGCTCGGTTTAATTGGTTTTGCCGATGACTACATAAAAGTGTTTAAAAAAGATAAGCGAGGATTAGCAAGCATTTCAAAAATAATAGGGCAAGTTGGGTTAGGAATAATTGTGGGGACAGTTCTGTATTTCAACAAAAATGTTGTAACGAAAGAAGAAGTTCCGCAAGGAGAAATTTACAAGTATAGCAGTGAGAAAATTTCAAAAGTTACAGATGACAATTTGAAAGTGCATTACATGGTGACGGAAAAAGCACCGACCACCACTATTCCATTCTTTAAAAATCACGAAATAGATTATTCAATAGTACTTTGTGCTATCAATAAAGAATGGTGCAAATACGCCTGGTTAATTTTTATTCCGGTTGTCATTTTTATTATCACGGCCGTGAGTAACGGTGCAAATCTCACCGATGGAATTGACGGTCTTGCCACAGGAACCAGTGCGATTATAGGAGTAACGCTTTTAGTATTCGCATACGTCTCTGGTAACATCATTTTTGCCGACTACTTAGATATTATGTACATACCCAATGCCGGTGAATTGGTAATTTTTATTGCAGCGTTTGTTGGTGCCTGCATTGGATTTTTATGGTACAACGCATTTCCTGCACAAGTGTTTATGGGTGATACCGGTTCACTTGCGCTTGGCGGAATTATTGCCACCCTTGCCATTATCATCCGTAAAGAATTACTGCTACCGGTAATGTGCGGAATTTTCGTGGTCGAAAATTTAAGTGTGATGATGCAAGTGAGTTACTTTAAATACACCAAGAAAAAATTTGGCGAAGGCAGAAGAATATTCCTGATGTCTCCTCTTCACCATCACTACCAAAAGCTTGGCATGCACGAAAGCAAAATAGTTTCTCGTTTTTGGATTGTAGGAATTCTACTTGCGATTTTGACTGTAGTTACTCTCAAGATTCGATAGAATGAAAACGCTGAACGATATACTTCGTAACGTTTCTGTAGTTGAAACCATCGGCTCCACCGATACGCAAATCTCTTCGTTGCAAATGGACAGTCGCAAAGTGAAAGCAGGCGATTGCTTTGTTGCCATTAAAGGAACTGCAAGCGATGGACATGCGTTTATTTCAAAATGTATTGAGCAAGGAGCACATACGATTATATGCGAAGTGTTACCAAAAGATATAAGCGAGAATGTTACCTACATAAAGGGTCAAAGCAGTTCAAAGATATTAGGAACATTAGCAAGCAACTTCTACGATAATCCCTCATCAAAAATGAAAGTAGTCGGGGTTACGGGAACTAATGGAAAGACATCAGCTGTTACCTTATTATTCCGTTTGTTTCGGGCACTGGGCAAAAATGTAGGCTTACTTTCTACAGTTCAAAATCAAATAAACGAAGAAATAATACCCAGCACACATACTACTCCGGACGCTATTTCACTGAATGCTTTGATGAAGCAAATGGTGGACGCGGGGTGTGAATATTGTTTTATGGAAGTCAGTTCGCATGCTGTTGACCAGCATAGAATTGAAGGCATAAAATTTACAGGCGGGGTGTTCACTAACATTACACACGACCATCTTGATTATCACAAAACGTTTGAGAATTACATAAAATCAAAGAAGAGTTTCTTTGACCAACTACCTTCCTCTGCCTTTGCCTTAATAAATAGTGACGATAGAAACGGGAGCGTTATGTTGCAAAATACCAAAGCAACTAAACATACTTACTCACTGAAAAGTCCAAGCGATTTTAAAACAAAGATTATAGACAATGCTGTTGCCGGTCTTCAATTCGAAATTGACGGAGTAGAAATGCATACCCGATTGATTGGTGAGTTCAATGCTTATAACCTAACCGCTGTTTATGGAGTTGCGCGTTTGCTTGATATAGATAAACAGGAAGCTCTGACTATTCTTTCAGCACTTACCCCACCTGAAGGCCGCTTTGATCAGATTGTTTCTGCCAACGAAAAAATTGTGGGCATTGTAGATTATGCGCACACTCCCGATGCCTTGAAAAATGTTCTGCAAACCATTCAGGCAATTAGGGGTGGAAACGAAAGTGTAATAACTGTTGTTGGCTGCGGTGGCGATAGAGATGCCGCCAAGCGACCGGTGATGGCGGAGATTGCCTGTAAGTTTTCTAATCAGGTAATTCTTACTACCGATAACCCGCGCAGCGAGGACCCTAACGAAATTCTAAAGCAAATGAATGCTGGCGTTCCGGTGACCGATAAACGAAAAGTACTGACCATAAGCGACAGAAGAGAAGCAATTAAAACTGCAGCCACGTTAGCCAGGAAGAATGA
>CAIYOV010000393.1 GCA_903927935.1 uncultured Bacteroidota bacterium
AAGCAAAAAGCGCGAAGAAAACACTTCGCGCTTTTTTTCTTTTTCACTTTTCTCTCACTAACCGGTTCTCGTTAAACTTAGTGCTGTAGCTGTCTTTGGCTTTATACTGCGGGGATCTACTTTTCAGTGTTTTGCAAAAGAACCAGGTTGCTTTAGCGCGCTCCTTATTCAAATCGAGCAGCACATAACCGTGGTCAACTAAGTTTTGAAAACGTAGATGCGGATTGGTTGACTTGTGCTTTATAATGCTCCCTATCAGATTACACAACCCACGCGGAAAACGTTCTCCCAAACCATTCGAAGAAACACTGGGCACTACATATTCGGCACCAATTACTCCTTTACCGGTTTTAGCATTATACCGACTCTTGTCTTTAGGGTTTTGCACCAAATCAAACGCCCACGAAAGATGAATATCACCGGTCATAATAATAATGTTCTTAACCTGGTGCTGATAAAAAGAATCTAATATCTCTTTTCGTTCTTCGGGGTAACCGTCCCATGCATCGGGGTTAATAGCGTGCTTCTTCGACAACTGATGTGCATCTAATTCAGAAAAAACTACTTGATTGGCAACTACTTTCCACTGTGCCGGTGAGTTATCTATACCTGCTGTCAGCCAGTCACATTGTTTTTTGCCAAGCATGGTTCTGGTAACGCAGGTAAGCATAGTGTCGTAAGGGCTTTCCACCTGTTTACATCTTCCTTCGGTTCTGCCATCGAGCATAAATACATCAGCTAAATTACCGTAGCTAAGTTTGCGGATAATATTATCGGTAGCATTATCCGTAATCGGTATCCATTCAAAATAAACTTTCTTGGCAATAGCTTCACGGGTCTTCCAATCTCCTTCTTCAGGTTGATGATTCTTTGCCCCGTCTATATAAGCATCGTTGGCAAATTCATGGTCGTCCCACTCGGAAATAAATGGATGTAACCGGTGTGCCTCCTGCAAATCTTTATCGAGCCGGTATTGTGCGTAGCGCGAACGGTAATCCTGAAGAGTTAAGATTTCATGGTCCGGAATATGCTGCCTTACGCTTGGATGTTTAGTGCTATTATTCGCACCATATTCATAAATATAATCACCAAGATGAATCACCGCGCTGATGTCGTTCCGGTTAGCTATTAAACGGTAAGCATTAAAATATCCATGCTCATAATTATTACAACTAACTACAGCAAACCTAAGTTCATCTGCCTCCACCGGTGCGGTTTTAGTTCTGCCGGTGGGAGAAAAAACATCACCTGTTGTAAAGCGATAGAAATAAGTGGTATTCGGCATTAATTCCTTTACCTGAATCTTAATAGTGTTGGCCGAAGATGTATCTGTAATCAACTGACCGGTTGCAACAATATGCTGCATCAAAGTATCTATAGCCACTTCCCATTTTACATTCACCGGTTCGCTGGTTTCATTCCATACTTTTGTCCAGATAACAACCTCTGTTTGACCTGGGTCACCTGATGCGACACCAAAATAGAAGGGCTTTAAAGCAGGGTTCAGGAGTGCATTTATTTCCTTAACATAAAGTGATTGGGCTGAGAGAAAAATAATAAAACAGTTAAAAAACAGAACAGAAATAATCCTCATGAACAATGAATAATTTTGAGGCACAATGATACATAAAGCGTTAAATCCATTCTCTTAATCTTACAATTTTATACTATTACATCATACTTTAACCACACACAATAAACAGACATGAAAAAGCTCTACACTTTTTTAATTGCATTGATAGCTGTTGTCGGTATTAACGCACAATGCGTTATTGACGCAACATTGCTTCCGCCAACCGGTCCGGGTATTTTCCCAAGTGCGCAGCATTTGCCACACATTGTAAAAGATTCGCTTTACGACCAAACTGTTCAGGGCAGAATTCAGGATACTATGAGCCAGAATTTCGGTGGATTCGTAAACGTTGACATTCGCGTTGATTCTGTACGCCTTGATTCCATAGGTGGTTTACCTGTGGGCATTACTTGGGTTAAGAATCCAAACGTATTGCGTGGTGGGCAAACGGGTTGTGTTGAATTTACAGGAACTACCAGCGATACCGCAGGCACATACCCTATTCGTCCAATTGGAATGATTTGGGCGCATCTATTTGCACCGTTATTAGGTCTTAATAAAGACACCTTCTCTTATGGAAGTTTAAGCCAAATGCAACCATGGCGCAACTTTTTTGTAGTGTTAGATTCCGTTCAATTGCCTTTGACAGTTACAAGTTCAGTAACAAATCTTTGCTATGGCGCAACCGGCACAGGTCGTGTAACAGTTAATGCCCACGGTGGCTCACCAACATCCGGTTATAATTATTTATGGAATACCGGCAGCACATCATACACACTTAACAATGTTAATGCAGGTACTTATTCTGTTACTGTTACTGCGGGTTCTGAAACTGCAACAGCTACAATAATTGTTGCCTCTGAGCCAACATCTCTCTCCGTGGTTACTTCTACTAACGGAGGTTCTACCGGTGCCGATGGTATAGCCGCAGCTTATGCTTCAGGTGGCGTTCCACCATACAGTTACTTCTGGAATAATGGTGGAGGTGCTGGCGATAGTATATTCGGACTGGCACCTGGCACTTATCGTGTTACCGTGCGCGACTCGTTTAATTGCATAGTAAGAGATTCGGTAATGATACAAAATCTTGCTTCGGGCATTACTTCGTTAGTAAATGGAAATGCAAAACTTAGCTTATTTCCCAATCCTGCTAACTCCTTACTGAATGTATTGGTTGAGTCACAGAATCTTATGTCTTCCAAATTGGAAGTAATTGATATGACAGGTCGCATAGTCTATTCCGCACCGGTAACTGTTTCGGGCAAATACAATCACAGTATTAATCTGGAATCCTTTAGCCCGGGCACTTATACTTTACAGTTGGTGTCATCTGACAAAAGCACGCACCAGCAATTTGTGATTACTCGATAGAATAATTTTTTCTTAAGCAAACAAAAAGCTTCACCCCTTTATAAGGGTGAAGCTTTTTGTTATAACAACCTGGTATAAATTTTACATTCGGCAAATGATCGACATTCCACTTTCAAAAGCTCAGGAAATTTGTTGCGATGCTACTTCACCAAACATTCCCGATAAGGCTTCTTTCTATTTTAAAAGCAGCTATCATAAACATGATATAACTGAAAAAGGACGCGTGCATATTAATTTCAGTCTTCATGTAATCAAGCAACCGGTTCAGCCATTGGGTATCTGGCGCTGCCGCGTTAATTTCTGGTTGCAGCGAGAAGTATCCGATATTAACTGCGAACAGGGGTTTGAATATTATAAAGAGGGTTTCAGGCGAGCGCTTGCAGAAGCAGAGAAGTTTGTTCATGCCAAGTATAAATTCAACAGTATCTTAACTCCTCCCACCGATGCCGAACTTTTTGAAAAGTATAAGGGCATTTTAGCTAAACAGAGTTCGGGCAAATAGAATTTTCCGCTATTTAAAAATACTGAGAGCAAGTGCCAACCTTGCTCCATAGTATTGTTCATGCTTTTGAGAACCGAAACCGGCAACAAAATCTACACGCAAAACTTTTAAAATATTCGCAAAGCCAATATCCAATTGGAAGTATTGCTTACGTGCCGGTGTGTAAAGGAAATGGAAGCCTACCACTTCGTCTAACTTAAGCGTTCGTATGCCAGGAATTTTGTTGAACAGAAAACCACCGAAGTGATGCTCTATATGTGCTTCAGCAAAATACAAATCGGTGCTGTAGCGGTAATAACGGACAAGATAAAAACCTAAAAGGTCTGTTCCGCCTTGCGAAAAGAAATTTCCGTAGAAATGTTTATAGTCTGGATACTCTACACGTTTATGATTGGGGAAGCCACCACCGCCAAACCGGTAATGCATAGTACCGAAGAGTTTCATCGGGATACTTCCCTGTAACTGCCCTTCTAAAAAATCAAAATTTAAATCGCTGAAACCTTTAATAGCAATTGATTTCTTGTAAACAATCAGCAACTCAGGAAATTTAGAGCCGGTTCGGAAACGTGAATCGGGTCGTGTAATATATTTCTGTCCGAAAGTAAAATGCAACTTCACATCAACACGGAAACTGTTGTGTTGAACAAAATTGTAATTCTCTGAATTGGTCTCTGTCAAATCCATTCCATTGCGCGTATATTCTTTCTTTATGCTTTTGAAAAATGAAAAATGATTCGTGTTTTCCAATGGAAAACGTTGCGCATAATTCAAAGCTACCGAACCATCAATACCGTTGTAGATTTCGCGCGCATAACTAATCTTGGCAAAATATTGTTCATACAACTTCATGTAGTTATTCTTCAAAACCAAACTCGCCCAGGTGTTTCCAAATTCAAGTTGAGGTTGTATTTCATTAAACTGACTCACAAACTTGCCGCCACTTACAGTAATATACTCCTCATGAATCTGGCTGGTTCGAAGCGTTAAAGTTGCCTTGGTATTAAAATGCAGATTAGAAATTCCAAAACGGAATACCGGTTCGAATAACACAAACATCCGGTTCTTCCATTCTTTGCGAATACCAAACTTCATTTGCAAATTGCAACCTTCCACGGTGTTGTAGTTCACCAGATTAATAAGCGAAGGAAAATCAATCTCAATCTTCTTGTATTGCTTGCGATAAGTATAACCTGTAAGAACAGCGATTACACTTCCCTTGTTTACATTTTTGTCAGTAGAATCTTTAAATTCTTTTGAGTCACGGATAATCTGAATACTATCCTTAATGTGGTAGTCCTTCATCTCCAGTTCTGTAAGCGGCACAGGCCGAATGGAATCCCAGTAAGCCTCTGAAAGTTTATTTGCATCTTCATCTACTTTCATTACCTCATCAGTAAATATTTTCTTCTCAACAGCTTTTTCTTCTTTCTTTTTCTGCTTCTCGAACTTCTTCGGTGCTTTAAGTGAATCAATTTTAATAACCGGTTTTGCAGGAAGCATTCCAAGAAT
>CAIYOV010000394.1 GCA_903927935.1 uncultured Bacteroidota bacterium
AGATTTGTCATTGTAGACGATGGCTCCACCCTCACCTGTATTAAAAAGTTTTGTTGCATGAAAACTAAAAACTGACATATCTCCAAAATTACCAATACCAATACCATCTACTTCTACACCAAAAGCATGAGCTGCATCATATATGATTTTTAAATTATATTCTTGAGCAATGGCTTGAATTTTTTTTACTTCACAAGGAATACCATAGACATGAACTGGCATTATAGCAGAAGTATTTTTAGTGATTAATTTTTCAATCTTATCTACATCAATGCACATGGTTTTTTCATCAATATCACAAAAAACAGGAGTCAAACCACACCATTTAATAACATGAGCGGTAGCTGAAAAAGTAAATGGCGTAGTGATCACCTCGCCATTTAAACCCAATGCTCTTATTGCAACGATCAGAGCTGTAGTTGCGTTGTTGTAAAGACTGAGCCCTTTAACCCTGAGATAATTTTTTAAATTCTCTTCTAGTAACGCGTGTTTTGGACCATGATTAGTTAGAACTTTTGAACTCCATATTTCTTTTAACCCTTGACAAAAATTATTAAAGTCCGGCATAAGAGGCGATGTTACAAAAATTTTGTTAGCCTTATTTTCTAATAACATTTACTATTTTTTACTAATTTTTTGAATTTCAGATTCGTTAAAACACATTACTTGATTGTAAATAAATGAAATGGATAAAAAAAGGATTAATCTTCCGTTCAAATAAAAATTTTGAATGGTCGAAAACTCATGCTCAAATGCCACTTTTTTACAAAACCATTAAAAATAATTGGCGATTTTACTATTCAACTAGGAACAACTACGGACAATCAACCTTCTCTTTTATTGAAACGGAAAATCATAATCCGAAGAAAATAACCTATATTCACAATTCACCGCTATTAAATTTTGGTCAAAAAGAATCCTTTGATAGCACTGGGATTATGGCATCATCCTTAATAAAAGATAAGGATAAATTATTTTTATATTATATTGGCTGGAGGACTTCTAATCAAGTCCCATACCATGTTGCAATTGGCCTTGCTATAAGTGAAGATGATGGAATCACATTTAAAAAATTTTCTAATTTTCCAATTCTAGATTGCGGAAAAGATGATCCATTATTTTGCTCCGCACCTTATATTATTAAAGAACAGAATATCTGGAAAATGTGGTATATTTCCTGCATGAGATGGGTAAAAATTAATGCTCATAATGAACCAATTTATTCCATAAAATATGCCGAATCTAGTAATGGAATTAATTGGTCATCCAACAAAAATTTTGTAATAAATCTTTCACCCTCCAACACTATTTATTATGGTACATCATATTGTTTTTATGCAAAACATGAGAACACCCTGCTGCATTGAGTGGGTTAAGTTAATTTTGAGCGCAATGTTCATTGTGTTCATCGAAGTGAAAATGGGAGAAGTGATATTGTTGCACAAACTCACTCCCCAACAAAAGCAAAATTTCATAGCGCGATTGCTGCTTGTTGACCTGCATTTGATGGAAGAGCAGGAGGGTTTAACCTGCGAATTGATTAAGCACCATGCGAAAGTTTGGGTGGATGATGGAGGCATCAATATCAAACTTACATGTTCGGATTATTTAGTGCATAGGTTGGGATGGTCTATGGATACTATTGAACGATGTTTTAATAAGACTGAACCCATTACGATTGGCATATTTTGTGAACAATATAAAATTGCCCCTGCCCCTCACTTATTAGAAACCACAACCGATTCCTGTGCAGATATTTCTGCCCAACTGCATTACCCCGACCCTGCGACGTTCAGCAAGGCATTTTCGAAAAAGTACACAGTAACGCCGCTCCAATGGCGTAAAAAACATCTTAAAGGCAGCTCATAATTAAGGCGCTTAAATGCTTGTCACTTTTGCGGTAATTTGACAATTTTTCTGCGGTAATTTGACAATGATTACTTGCGAAAACCATTTTACCTTTGTCAAAGTTTTACTGTTGAGGTAGCCTAGAACATGCGCCCTGACAGCAAAGCCTTTAAAAACGCTTGTAAGTCCAAGAAAAACAATAAAATAAATTAACCCAACATCAAAAAAATTATTCACTTAACACCTATATATATATGGAGAAACAAAAAGCAGAGCAACGCGGGGCATCCGTGTCCCGCTAACATTCGAAAAAAAACAGTGTAAATAAAAAAAATAACAATCAAAAAAAAATAAAAAAATGGCAAAAATTACAATTCTCGGAAAATTAGGATTACCAAAGGTATGCCCGTAGCAACGATTATCAAAAGGATAATTGCTAAATTAGGATGGAATATTTCGCACGAAAAACGTCTCAAGAAAGCGCGTCTTGTGATAAAACAAATGACAGGCAACCCCTTGTTTGTTACGCCCTATCCCCTTATTATTACTCCCTTAGCCACTTTAGTTACCGACACAGGCATCTATGATGCTGCTCTCACTTTAGCTGCTACTCATGCTACCGGCACAGCGGAAGCCGCCGATGTGGCAGGCGAAGTGGTGCATCAAGATTTAATTAGTATCATGAGTATGGTGCAAGCCGCGATGGATAATGACCGTCCAAATGCCATCGTTATTGCTTCGGGAGCCGGTTTTGAAACTAAAACTGAAAGTCCAAAGGGACCTCGCAAAGCAGAAGTATTTGCCGGGAATGAACCGGGTTCGCAAGTGGTTCATGCTGAAGGACGTGGTCCTCACGAATGGCAAGAAAGCCCCGACAATGGAGAAACTTTCACCAATATTGGCGCCACAAGCAGCGGTGTGTTGGAAGTGGAAGGAAAAACGCCCGACAAACGGATATATTATCGGGCTCGTCGTGTGCTCACCAAAGGACGCAAAGGCGA
>CAIYOV010000395.1 GCA_903927935.1 uncultured Bacteroidota bacterium
CCGCGATGCTGTCATCATTGATTTGGGTGAGCACGCAGAAGGCGTGATGCCCCGTTCTGAAATCATTCCCCGTGAAGTGTACAAAGTGGGAGATCGTGTCCGTGCGTACTTGAAAGAAGTCGGCAATGATCCCAAAGGCCCACAAATTTTGTTGTCCCGTATTTGTCCTGAAATGCTGATCGAATTGATGCGCCTCGAAAAACTGAAAACAAAGATTGAAGATGAGAAATACTAAAACTCAAATTCTCTCCGTTATTATCGCAAACAACTCATTATGGAAATAGTCAACATCATACTCGAAATTCTAAAATACACGCTGCCTGCGCTCATTGTATTTCTTACAGCATATTTTCTTCTTACGAAATATATGAATCGCGATGCCAATTTGAAAGCGATCGAGTTAAAAATGAAACGCGATAAAGAAATCGTGATGTTGCGTTTGCAGGCTTATGAACGCCTTGCTTTATTTCTGGAGCGCATCAACTTTGCTCCAGTTATTTCGCGGGTTCGCACACCGGGTATGCTTGCGAGCGAATTGCAATATGCTATTGTAAAAAATATTCGCGAAGAGTTTGAGCATAATCTTTCTCAACAGATTTATGTTTCAAGCGATGCCTGGAGTTTAATTGTAACGGCAAAAGAAGAAATGATGCGGACCGTAAATCTTATTGGCACACAACTTCCGTCTGAAGCAAGTGCCGGTCAACTTATAAATGCACTCTTCACTGGAATACAAAATGCGAATGCTCCACTACCAACTGAACAGGCATTAGAACATTTAAAGGCAGAGTGCCGCGAACTTTTTTGACAATTTGAATTTTACTTTCGCACTTGAATGAAAAAGTTTACCACCGATTCGGGAATAGAAATTCAGAGGGTTTATTCGCTCTATAAAAATGATGTGGGTGAACCAGGAAAATTTCCTTTCACACGAGGCGTTCATTCTGAAATGTATCGCAGTAAATTGTGGACAATGCGTCAGTATGCCGGTTTTTCTACGGCAGAGGAAAGTAACAAGCGTTATCATTATTTGCTTTCACAAGGAGTAAATGGTTTGAGTGTAGCTTTTGATTTGCCTACACAAATTGGTTACGACAGCGACCACGCTCTTGCTGAAGGGGAAGTTGGAAAAGTGGGTGTTGCCATTGATTCGTTAGAAGATATGGAAGTTCTCTTTCAGGGAATAAAGTTGGAAGATGTTTCTGTTTCAATGACGATTAATTCTACTGCATATATTCTTCTCTCCTTATATATAGCACTTGCAAAAAAACGGGGAGCCGATTTGAAAAAAATATCCGGCACTATTCAAAACGATATTCTGAAAGAATATGCAGCACGCGGCACATACATCTATCCGCCAAAGCCGAGCATGAAAATTATCACCGATATTTTCGAATACTGTCATACAGAAGTTCCGAAGTGGAATACAATTTCAATTTCCGGGTATCACATTCGCGAAGCCGGCTCAACCGCTGTACAGGAAATTGCATTTACTCTTAGTAACGGAAAGGCATATTGTCTTGCCGCACAGAAAAAAGGATTAGATATAAATCAGTTTGGCCAACGGCTTTCGTTTTTCTTTAACGCGCACAATAATTTTTTTGAAGAAGTAGCGAAGTTTCGTGCAGCAAGAAGAATGTGGGCGAAGATTACAACCGAACTTGGGGCCACTGATGCCCGCGCCCAAATGTTGCGATTTCATACACAAACCGGTGGAAGTACACTCACTGCACAACAACCAAAGAATAATATTTCACGCGTTACGCTTCAGGCGCTTGCAGCAGTTTTAGGCGGAACTCAATCGTTGCACACAAATGGTTATGATGAAGCATTTTCTCTTCCCACCGAAGAAGCTGCGAAAGTTGCATTGCGAACACAACAAATTATCGGCTACGAAAGTGGTGTAACAGATACCGTTGACCCCCTTGCCGGTTCATTTTTTATCGAAACACTCACAGATCAAGTTGAAGAAGCTGCCTGGAAATATATTCAGCGAATTGATGAAATGGGTGGAAGTGTTTCAGCTATTGAGCAAGGATTTATGCAAAACGAAATTGCGCGCGCTTCATACTCATACCAGCAAGCTGTGGAGTCGAAGGAAAAAATAATTGTAGGTGTAAATCAATTTGCTGAAAAAGAAACAACTCCAACCGGACTTCTGCGTATAGATGATTCAATCCGAAAAATTCAAGCAGATAAATTGGCAAAACTTCGCTCCAAAAGAGATAATGAAAAGGTGAGCGTGAGTTTGAAAAACATTAAAGCGGCTAGCCGCGAAGAGAAAAACATAATGCCATTTGTTATCGAAGCAGTAGAAAACTACGTTACGCTTGGCGAGATTGCTGATTCGCTGCGCGAAATTTACGGAGAGTATCAGGGATAAATCAGAATGAAAAATATTTTTCTCTTACTTGTTTTTTTTGCCACTTCTTCCTGCACAAAACATTTTGTTGCCACTGAATATAAATACAGTGAGGAACGCTTAAATCCAAATTCACCGAGTGATGAAAAAATTTCTGCCATCATAGCCCCTTACAAAGATTCACTTGATAAAGAAATGAATATAGTGTTGGTTGTTTCTGACACCATCCTTAGCAAAGCAACACCCGAAAGTGATTTAGGAAATTTAATTTGTGGTTTGGTTTTGAAAAAAAGCGAGGATTATTGCAAGTGTAAAATTGATTTTACTTTTCTTAATACCGGTGGCATTCGTCTTCCTAATTTACCCAAAGGGAATGTTACATTGGGAAAAGCTTATGAGTTAATGCCTTTCGATAATCTTATTGATATTATGCAGGTGAACGGCAAAACCCTTGACACCCTTTTTAATTTTATGGCAAATAAAGGTGGTTGGCCAATACAAGGAGCGCGTTACAAAATCAAAAACAAAAAAGCAATTGATGTTTTTATTCAGAATGAGCCGCTCGATTTGAATAAAGAATATACTATCGCTGTTTCTGATTATCTGGCAATGGGAGGAGATAACTGTACTATGCTTTCCTACCTTCCGAAAACAGTAATGAAAAAAAATTTGCGTGATGCTATTATAGAAGGGATGAAAGAAATGAATGTAAGAGGTGAGCATATTAAGAGTGTGATTGATGGAAGAGTGCAGGTAACAGAATGAGAAAATGAAGAGAAAACAATTCATACAAAAATCTCTAACAGCGGGTGCCTTGTGCGCAGCAAGTTCATTTCCTTACGAAGCATTCGCAAAAAGCGATACAAGAAAAATTACCATCCTTCATACCAACGATCAGCACAGCCGCATCGAACCTTTCCCGATGGATGGAGGAAAGTTTCAGGGGCTTGGTGGATTTGCTCAACGTGCAGTTTTACTCCATGAAATTCGCAGGCAGGAAAAAAATGTCTTGCTCTTAGATGTTGGCGATATTTGGCAAGGCACACCTTATTTCAATAAGTTTGGTGGTGAGTTAGAGTTTAAATTGATGAGCGAAATGAAGTATGATGCTTCTACACTCGGCAACCATGATTTTGATGCAGGGATTGATGGATTTGTAAAACAACTTCCGCACGCTTCATTTCCTTTTCTGAATTGCAATTATGATTTTACCAATACAGCAATGGAAGGGAAAATTCAGACACACAAAATATTTACGTATGATGATGTGAAGGTTGGTGTATTTGGTATTGGCATAGAATTGCAGGGATTAGTGCCAAAAGATTTGTGTAACGGAGTAAGATTCAACGACCCAATTGCAAATGCAAACAAGATGGCTAAACATCTAAAGTATGAACAAGGTTGCGACTTAGTGATTTGCCTTTCGCATATAGGCTATAAATACGATGAGAAAAAAGTAAGTGATGTGGATTTGGCGTATCAATCTTCGAACATTGATTTGATTTTAGGAGGACACACGCACACCTTTTTTACCAAACCCGATGAGTTCCGTAACGCAGACGGAGCAAAGGTTTTAGTGAACCAGGTTGGTTGGGCAGGAATATATTTGGGTCGTTTAGATTTCTATTTCGAGAAAAAGAAAAAGGCAATTTTAGTTCCCGATTTCCCCAAATTAATTGCAAAAGTGTGATGGCAGAATAATCTTTTTTTCTTAAAAAAGAAGTTCCTGAAAATATTTTTTCAATAAAAAAATATTTTTCTGCACCCGAAAAAAAAACTTCAAAAACAAGCGGAGAAAAATTTTTTTGTAAACATTCTTTTCTTCATTTTCACACCGTCTTCAGACACACACATTATTTAGTACACCCTTTTAAAGATTTAGTGAGCATGAAAGAAAAATCGGCAAACAGCGTTTGGAACAACTGTCTCGAAATTATTAAAGACAACGTAAGTGCACAAAGTTTCAAAACCTGGTTCGAACCGATAAGACCTGTAGAATTACAAGGAAGCGTTTTAACCATTCAAGTACCATCGCAGTTTTTTTACGAATGGCTTGAAGAACACTACGTGGCTTTGTTGCGCAAAACGATTAAACGCGAGTTGGGCAACAACGCACGATTAGAGTACCGGATAGTTGTTGAAAACTCTTCGAACGCTAACACACCTTCTACAGTTGATTATCCGAACCAGAATTCAGGAAACAATCAAAACCCGGAAGTAGGATTTCCGTATTTTTTAAACGGCAATCAAATCAAGAATCCATTTGTGATTCCGGGATTGAAAAAAATTAATGTTGATCCGCAACTGAATGCGAATTACAATTTCGATTCTTTGGTTGAAGGTGATTGTAACCGCTTAGCGCGCAGCGCTGGTTATGCAGTTGCACAGAAACCAGGCGGTACTGCTTTTAATCCTTTAGTTGTTTATGGTGGCGTTGGTTTAGGAAAAACGCACTTGGCGCAAGCTATCGGAAATGAGGTCAAAGCAAACTTTCCGAACAAGACAGTTCTATATGTATCGAGTGAAAAATTTACAAATCAATTTTTTGATGCTGTAAAAAATAATTCGGTGAATGACTTCGTTCACTTTTATCAATTAATAGACGTGTTGCTTGTTGATGACATTCAGTTTTTTGGTAACAAAGAAAAAACACAGGATATTTTCTTCCATATCTTTAATCACCTACATCAAAACGGAAAACAGTTGGTTCTTACTACCGACCGTCCTCCTCGTGACTTAGAAGGAATGGAAGAAAGACTGCTCAGCCGTTTTAAATGGGGCTTAAGTGCTGACTTACAGGTTCCTGACTTTGAAACACGCATTGCTATTCTTGAAAAGAAGATGTATGCAGATGGAATCGAGCTGCCACGCGAAGTAGTTGAGTTTGTGGCTTACAACATAAACACGAATGTGCGTGAATTAGAAGCTGCCTTAATTTCGTTGCTCGCACAAGCTTCATTAAATAAGAAAGAGGTTGATTTAGATTTAGCGAAAAAGATTATTAAGAATTTTGTAAAGAGTATTTCGCGTGAGGTTTCTATTGATTATATTCAGAAAACGGTTTGCGATTACTTTACCGTACCAGTAGATATGTTACGTGAGAAAACGAGAAAAAGAATGATTGTACAGGCGCGTCAGCTTTCTATGTTCCTTGCTAAGAGCTATACGAAAAATTCTTTAAAGGTAATCGGCAAACATTTTGGCGGAAGAGATCACTCTACCGTAATTCACTCTTGCCAAGCAGTTCAGAATTTAATTGATACCGATCAGGAATTCAGAGAAGCAGTAGCCGATATTCAGAAGAAAATACAAATGAGTATTTCGTAATTGCTAGTAGTAAGTAGCCGGAAGTTAGCGCTGCGAAAATAAAAACAAAAATCCCTCTGAATTTTAGAGGGATTTTTGTTTTATAGAAGTTTGTAGGTTGCTCGGAATTTCTATTTTTGTGCTCCTTTTAAAAAAGGGGAGTGTTCTTAGAGTTTTTTACCTGATAAGGGTGAGGTGGATGAGCGGCTGAAATCAGCAGTTTGCTAAACTGCCGTACTGGTTAAACGGTACCGAGGGTTCGAATCCCTCCCTCACCGCCAGTTAAAACTAAATTTGATTTTTAATAATAGTTCGGGGTGTAGCGCAGTCCGGTAGCGCACTTGGTTTGGGACCAAGGGGTCCCAGGTTCGAATCCTGGTACCCCGACAAAAACTTAAGGCTTCAGAGGAATTTCTTTGGAGCCTTTTGTCATTTAAACCCTTGTCTGTATTGGGTTTCAGCCGATTGGTCAAGAGTTGTATACAACTTTCATTAATGTGTTTTAA